>CAXUOL010000402.1:0-6404 GCA_964252435.1 uncultured Nostoc sp. | reverse complement strand
TTTCTTGTTCAGCCCTTTGTTTTTCTTGTTCAGCCCTTTGTTTTTCTTGTTCAGCTCGTTGGCTTTCTTGTTCTGTAGAAGTCAATACCCAGCAGCCTGTCCAATCATACCATCGTAACCAGGGTTGTTCTACATCTTGATAGCGTCCTCGCCAGACACCCAAGCCTAATTCTAGTTCTGGTATCCAGAAGCGCGACTCTGACAGTGCTATCTCAGTATAACGACCACCATCTAACTTAAATACCCTTAATTCATATTTGTACCGATCAAATACTACATAATAAGGAATACGTAGAATCTGTTCATACACTTCCCATTTTCCTGGTGGTTGCTTGATATCTCGCAATGTCTGCCCCAGGTCTTCCTTTTCAGTACCTGGAGACAACAATTCAACCACAATAAAAGGATGAACGCCCTCTTGCCAAACGACATAACTTAAGCGTAAATCTCGTTGTTCGTAGAGACGGGAAACACCTAAAACAGCAAACCAATCTGGTCGCTTATGCCACAGTGGATAGCGCGGGTCATAATAAAGATTCAGATCGCTAGCAACAAATATCTCATCACTAGGATAATTTGGTGGACGAAAGGTTTCGTCTAACAGACGAGGTTGTAATAAATGAAACTGATCAGGCAAACCAGGCTCCTCTGGGTCTTCACTGGGAAGATCATACATGGTTGGCAATACATCTTTTGGCGATCGCGGCGGGTCTGTTTGATACATCATAAAGCAGTCCTGATGATGAAACTTTCAGTTCTATTATGATTGAACGCACCCCATCTAAATCAGAGATTATAGATGGGGATTCGTGCGCTAAGAAGTAGAAAGTCTTCTCAACGAATCCAGAGTTACTGGCGTTCTCAGTGTGTCGTTAGAACTTTGGCTGACGAACACTCTAGAAAAATTTGTATCACCCACAATTAGGCAATACCAGTATCTAGCACCGATATTATAAGATGCTGATAAATCGCAATTATATTGCTTCCCACTTTTAAACAAAGCAAGAGAATAATTATTTTTATTCCGTTTAACTTTGCCACTTCCGTCATATGCATAAGCACTGGTATACTTGGGATTGATAGCTTGAATCTGTCCCCCGAATTCAGACCATCTATCTGTGAGGATCTCAACAATTTTGGCGTGACACCACAGATGAAATTTCTGTTTTAGCAAAGAACCCTTCTTTCCGGCTTTTGCCTTCCATCCAGATAAACTCTCAATCACAATTATCTTGACATTTTGAGTCTTTGCGAACTCAACAATAGAAGAAGCAACTTTGCGTGATATTTCTAGGTTAATATGCGAAGACTTGCGATAAAGTCCTTTACAGAAACCCTTCTGGTGCTTGGCATTAGTAATTGATTGAGTCTGCTGAGATTTTTTAGCAATCATCATTCGGCGTTGATTACGACGGTCTATGTCTCTAGCAGGAGCGATAAAAATTCTTGCTTTTACAGTACCGTCTCGCCCAACTATTGCGCAAGTTGCAGCATTATTTATTCCTAAATCTACGCTCACTACATAATCAGAATCCTCAAGATTAATTTTCTCAATTTTTATTGGCATTGACAGTTGACACTTGTTTTTGCTTACCACTAACGCCGGAGAACATATTTGATTACCCGAAGTTAAATGCCGATTAAGTCCATGACGTTTTACCTTGATTCCATCAAGCCATACCCAATCAGTTCCACTCCAAACCTTAATATCAACTGTCTGATAATTTAAGTTGTAGCGAATCTGCTGACCTTTATATAACACGGGGTAAGTGTTACACATCACATTCAGGCGCGGTGGTTTGGCATAGCGTCTAATTCTAACCCCACTTTGCCAATCTCTATAGCGAGTTTCAAAACTTGACACAATCCCAATTGCATCTGCGATTGCAGCACGTCTCAAGTAACTGGGAAATTTTCGATGCGACGGATGTCGCTTAACAATTGATTGAAAATATTTATGTTTCGGATTAGGATTATCTGCTGTTTTATGTATGATTTTTTCAACAGCATTTATCCGTTCTTTTGAAGTCAAGTCAGTCAGGTTAATCCATTGAGCATTTACTATTATTACCAATGGTAAAAGGTATTTGCGATACTCTTCAACAGTAAAAAGCATTTGCTCTTTCTCAGCACGATTAGTTACTAAATCCCAAACATCGGTTCTAATTAGTTCTAGCGGTTTTTTGGACTTATACCGCTTGGCTTTTCTTTTGCTCATGACCCTAGCCTCGACCTTGACTTAAATTATATTATCAGATACTATTTATAGTTGTCAATTTAGTTATCCACTTAGTTAATAGAAAAAAGACAAGCACTAAAAACCCGCAGTAACAGTGCATTTAGACTTATTTACCACTTGGTTATAGTAACTAAATTTCGGAGAACATCTCTAACTGGTGAAATCCTGGATAGGATAAATATCATTATCAAAGAGCTTTTAACCAAGTGGGAGTGTGAGTTAATTGAATTTGGTGGAGAGTCCGATCATATCCACACACTGCTCGAAACCCACCCGTCTGTTGACCGATCAAAATTAGTGAATAATATTAAAACAGTTACATCGCGTCGATTGCTTTCTGAGTATAGTGAGCATTTATCTAAGTTTTACTGGGGGACTAAACCACAATTTTGGTCTAGCTCTTATGCAATTATTAGTGTCGGCGCACAAGCACCACTCTCACGGCTAATCGAATATGTGCAGAATCAAGAAAAGCCGGAATAGTTGTTGCTGCGCTTTTCATAGTGGTTTCGCTAAGCTAACCCCACCTAAAATGTAGATATTCTTATAGTATTTTTAGATGGGGACTGCGCGAAACATTTCAGTTCAATTGTTTTTGAGTAACTCAACACCTTGCAGAACGCGGCAACATAAATTTCTCGCCCTCAGCTGCAAATTTACCACGAACCATCAGCACAGTTTCATCAAATTTATGGGTGAATGTTTGCACATCTTTGACATCCAGAAGTTCTGGACTAAAATAAATCACCACTTCTACAATGGATTGAGGTATCTTGCTAAGAATTTTCTTCAATGGGCATATCTGCGTTGTAACTAGATCACAAAGATGAAGTCGTGTATTTTCTATCTCCATGCAGTCGATTAAATCTAAATCTTCTGCATAGTATAAGGGGCGACTTCCTTCATTGACACAGAACACAGGTTTTTCTTTAACTACGCCAACTATATTAGAGACAGGGGCGCGTGTTTCTAAAAGTCTGTGTAACAATAGACCTCTTGCAAAAATCCTTGAATCACCCCTCCCCAGCCCTCACGCCACTTGCTTCAAGTCGGCAGAGCCGCCCAACGCAGTGGCTCCCCGATGTGTTGGGGAGGGGGCAATATTTCAAGTTTCCCCCCAATATATCGGGGGGATTAAGGGGGGTCTATTCGACTTATGCAAGAGGTCTAATGTGTAATCTTTGGGATCTATAAAATCCAGTATTCTGAAGCTATCAGTGCTACCTGTAGAGTTACACTTAACTTTAAAGATGTGTTCTTCGACTACACGAAAGCCAAAAGGTAAGTAAAACTCTGGTTGTGGTGTCGTCAATACTAGTGTTTCATAAATGCTATCGCAATATTTTAGTACTTCAGGTCTTGCATCTCTAACGTTTAACCCAATATTTATCAAGCCTGAGTTTCTTCAAATAAAACTAAGCCATACTTCTCACCAGTAGGCAAAAAGCCAATTCCTCGATAAACTGCTTGGGCTGCTTGGTTATTATCACCTGTAAACAGGATGGCACGTTTTACTCCTTGCGATCGCGCATCTAACAACGAGCCTGCTACCACACTTTTGGCGTAGCCTTTACCCCGCAGCACTGGCGGTGTCCACACTCCACCAATTTGCACAATATCAGGTAGGCTGGCATTGAAAGCAGAGTAGGAAACTGGGGTATCTCCTGCTACCAAAACCCAATGCATAGCCGTAGTTTGACGTGCCTCAATTATGCGATCGCAAGCAGGTCTTAAACTGGGAGTATCTATTTTTCCTAAAGCTTCCACATTATAAGCAGTACACCACTTGCCCAGTAACTCTAACTCCTCTGGATGTGGCAAACGACACTGCACCTTTGCCGATGCTAAAGCTTGAGGTATTTGCAAGTCTCGCAGTGCTAAAGAAAACAATATCTCCGGCTGATCAAGCTGAGTTGGTCGGTTGCTAAATCCCAAAATACTTTTTGTCGCTTCAACTTGTGCTGCTGGGCCACTAATTCCAGAAACAGCACGTCCAGATTGTGCCACAACTGCTTGCACCACCTCTGTTAGATAGACAGGGGCTTGGATTACAAGCATCCCATTCCAAAAGTGGGCTGCAACTGCCACTATAATTTCATCTATGTAAGCCGCTATATAAGTTCCTTGAAATCTTGCACCTTGGTCAAGTAGTCCCGCAGCTCGCCAATTAGAGCGCAAAAACATCGAAGTATCAGTGTATTGCAAGAGAAATGTTTCCAGCGATACTTCATCTCCAGGTTGCAGTGTTCTCAAAGTAGGCACAAAAAACTCCTGAGTGTCGAATTCAGTTTACCGAATAGGCTGTTTCGGAAATAGTAGCAATGCCATCTGTGAAGTTGGTTCTACCTAATAGTAATTGAAAAGGACACAGCCTAACTGTGTCCCTAAATAAAGCTACTTCAAGATGCTAGGACTAGCGATAGCAGGCAAACTCCATTGAACAACATAGTTATCCGTCGCTTGTCTGATGCAGTTCATTTGTTTCTCCTCCAAAATGGATGCCGAAGGATGGGCAGAAAATACTTAGACTGATGTTACAATCGATCGAGAATCAGTTAAGCAAGTTGAAAGAGGAATGTCATCAAGTCTCCTTTACCCAAGCTGATGCGATCGCCTGGTCGCAAGCGATGACGGTTCCCTGGTAAAAGTGGCAAATTATTGATGTAAGTGCCATTAGAACTTCCCACATCCTCTACATAATGAGCATCTCCCTCGACGCGAATATCTGCATGAATCCGCGAGACAATTTCGGAATTGGGAAATCCTGAAACATCTATATCTGGAGGAATCCGGTCATTGGGCTTGCCGATATGAATTACAGAAAAATTTTGCGGTAATTCAATTAAGCGATCGCTTTGAACGTGGATTAACCGTGCTGTAACCTGCTGCAATTGCGTTCTGGCAGCAGTTGGTGCTGGTGCTGCTGGCTCTTTTGCTTCGGCTTGGGAGGCTGGTGCTGGTTCCACAGGTGGTGGAGTCGGAATACTACTTTGTCCAGAGACTACGGGTTGAGCTACAACGGTTGGCACAGGTTCTGGAGGGCTGCTTTTTGCAACAGGTATCTGTGGCGCTGGTTCTGGGGGAACTGCCACCTCTGTTGGTGGTAAAGATGATTTGGGAGGATGGGAGTTAGTAGAACCGCTTATTCCCAAGGCATCTGGTTGTAAAAGTTCTAACAGTGGATCGGGTGGAACTAACGCTGGTACTTCCACGGGAATATCGGGAGTGACTGTTGTCGCTACTGGGGTATGAACGTGTGGAACACCTGCGGAGTGAAGGTTATAGCCACATTGACCACAGAATGCAGCATCTGCCTGCACAGTTGCCCCACAACTGGGACAATTAGTAGTCGCAGGTAATGGTGTATAACAAGCTTCACATTGGACAGCGCCGTCAGGGTTGGGATGATTGCAATTAGGGCAGACGATCATCGATATTTAGCCTTTGTTCAAGATCATCATAAATATAGGTAGGACTGGCAAGCAGAGGGCGGCCCTAGCTTTAGATTCTAGCAATTACTGGTGATAGAACCATTAATTGGACACGGGGAAAGGGAGGAGCAGGAGGGGAGAAAGAGGTAAATTACTCATTCTTCCCCTTGCGCCCAGCAAGAACTGCCCCTCTGCCTCTTTGCCCAATTCCCAAGTTTAATGTTGGAGTTCCAAACCTGCTGCCGCATCCAGCAGCCACCAAAGTTCTCCTTGGGGGCGAATTAAACGGGATGGGTAAGTTAAGTCATCAGCTACAGGTGCAAATACTTGCGCCAAAGCTGGTCGTTTATTAGCACCAGCAACTAGAAAAATCACACTGTTCGCAGCGTTGATGAAGGGATATGTGAAACTTATCCTGAGGTTTCCGTCTTTGTTACCCACGGTAACTAGGCGATCGCGTACTTTGAGAGCCTCTGTATGGGGAAACAAAGATGCGGTATGTGCATCATCACCCATTCCTAGTAATACTACATCCAACGAGGGAAACTCGACCCCAGAAGAATTGAAAAATTCTTTAAGCTGTTGTTCATACTTAGCAGCAGCCACTTCTGGATTGGCTTCTAAGGTTGGTACGGGGTGAATGTTAGCTGCTGGGATATCAACACGATCTAGCCACGCCCGACGCGTCATCAGTTCATTGCTATCGGGGTGATCTGGTGGTACGTAACGTTCAT
>CAXUOL010000401.1:0-6415 GCA_964252435.1 uncultured Nostoc sp. | reverse complement strand
CCTTTATAAGGGGAGGGTTAGGGTGGGGTAAAACCTTGGTTAATCAGCTATTTCAAGACTTGTGTGTACACCGTGGCCTTACCAAGGGGGAGTTAGAGGGGGTCAGAAGGACTTGTGTGTACACCGTAGCCTTTTAGGAGAGGGGTTTTCCAGATACCATGAAAAGTAAGTAGCGATTATCCCCACTTTCTGTGACTTCTAGTAGAAGTCTGATATCAAGTCCTCTTTGCCAAAAATAAGGTTTCTTAAAAAATGACACAAACACAACCAACAATTACACCTAAACTAGAAGAGCCTAAGTTTGGCTTTAACGAATATGCCGAACGCTTGAATGGCCGAGCTGCAATGATTGGCTTTGGTTTGATGCTGGTGATTGAATATGTCACCAATCAAGGGGTGCTATCATGGCTGGGTCTGAAGTAGTGCCATCAACAGGCACAATCTTAAAGTTGTAAGCTAGTAATTAAAAGAGTTTCAACCAGCTGGAACAACCAGTTGGTTTTGACTTCAATACATTGATAGCGGAGTACTTCGCCCTAGATAGATTAATTATACTTATTCATAAATAACTGCCCTAGAATGTAAGCAAGAGAGAAATCGAAATACCTATTAGCGATTGAAATATCATAGACTTGCAACTAGTATATGCAAGGCGATTAATGAGTAAATTTCCTCCCCTACTAAAAAAATCATAAATTAGTGTCTGCCTTGAATGAGAAAGGCAAATTATGGGTGAGGTATTCTTGGTAAATATACACAAAAGGTGAACTGGAACCAACCAAGCTGTGATGAATGCTGTATTACCTCGTTTTTTGAAGTTAACCTACCGAAAAGAGCCACTAATCAGTGTATTGATGACAATGGGTGTTATGGATGCCCTGATTGGCGGATTGAATGATAGCTGGTCGTTGTTTGCTTTTGGTTTGGGAACGGCAGGGATAGCGCTAGGCTTTAAGTTGTGGCGTCTCCAGCAGCGTCGTTCTTTACCAGAGGAGCCTGTAGTGCAACATTATTTGCCCTCTCGTTCTTCTAGTGCGCCTTTACCAATGTTAAGCGTTTCTAAGAAAAAACCACCTCTTTAAGATGTGCAGAGTTATTACTTAAATAACTCTGCAAAATTTATTGGGTTTAATTCTATCTATAAAAGTGAGGAAAAAGAGTGAGTAGTGAGGGAAGAGGTGGCGGTAATTTTCTGCGACCGTATATTATCCTGGCATTTATGGCAGTTGTGGCCCTTCCAGTGAGTACCTGGAAAGGGTTTTATATTCATCAAGCTCATGCTGCCATTGAAGTAACACCAAACTTCCCAGCTAACACCAACTTTGCTAATGCTCAAGTACTTTACACACTCATCGGACATAACGGAACCGTTAAATCTCTCGCTTTCACTCCAGATAGCAGAATTCTTGTGAGTGGAGGTGCAGAAAACGAGGGTGTAATTCGCCTGTGGAATTTAGCAAAGGGCAAAAAGTTGGCAACTATTAACAAAGCACACAAAGCTGCCGTAGAATCTTTAGTGATTTCGCCAGATGGGCAAACCCTCGCTAGCTGTAGCGATGACGATACGATTAACCTCTGGAGTCTGAAAAACTTCAAATTTAGCCGCTCTTTTGTCGGACATACTAGTAACGTATTATCTTTAGCGGTGTCTCCTGATAGTAAAGTTCTTGTCAGTGGAGCTTTAGATGGGATTCGGATGTGGGATTTGCTACAGCAGCGTCCTCTAGGGACTCTAGTACGCTTTGATAATTTAATTTATACCCTAGCTATTAGTCCTGATGGACAGACCTTAGCTAGTGGTGATAATAAGGGTGTAATCAAGCTGTGGAATTTGAGTACTGGTAAATTAATCAGTGAATTTGTAGCTCATTCTAGTGCTGTTAGCTCTGCGATCTTTACACCAGATGGACAAACATTAGTTAGTGCTAGCCACGATCGCACCATAAAATTGTGGAATATTAATACTGGAGAATTAGTCCGTACTCTTACAGGACATAATAACTGGGTAAATGCGATCGCCCTTAATCCCGATGGACAAACCCTTGCTAGTGCCGGTAGAGATGGAATTAAATTGTGGGATTTAACTACAGGCGAGTTAATAAACACACTGAATGGACATACAGACTGGGTAAGTGCGATCGCTTTTAGTCCAAATGGTAAAATTCTTGCCAGTGGTGGATTCGATCAAAAAATCAAGATTTGGGGCATTTCAACGAAACGTAATTAACAGTGATCTTACAAAATAATCGTCAAAGAGTAGACTATATCCCCGACTTCTGAAAAGAAATCGGGGATATCATGTTGACACTCCTTTCAAGGCTGAATGACTCGCCATAGCTTAACTTTTCATATCATGTAGAAAGTCAGGCGATCGCTAACGCCGAAAGATTTCCCCAATTATTTCCTGTATCTGCTAAACTTTGGTCTTGCCTTTTTAGAGTTTTTGTAGTAAAAAATCAACCAAAGCTCAGATCAAATTTTGCTATAACTAGTCAAAATCGATGATGGTATCAACCAATAGCGATGTTTACGACGGTCACTGAGCGCAGCCGTACCACTTCGTGGAAGCAAGCTACGCGCAGCGTCTCGTAGAGAAGTGCGGGCTACGCCTATCCCAAATGTTGAAGAACTGTGAATACTTGATGAAAATACAGCCGAACTAATATCTTATCCAGCAAATTACTGTAAGTATAAACATAGGTAATTTCACATTATCTGTGCAGTTACTTGCCCTCTAGATCGGAACAATTTCTGAACTTAGACAATCTTATAAATGATCACCGTCAGTAAATGCACTCAGTTAAAAGTCACGAACTCGTGTGAAGCCAAGGTTTGTAGCGCTTAACCACTATTTTGAAGGAAGGATAACTTGCTACTTAAATAATGTTTAATTTTCCCGAACTGCTTTTGATCCCCATTTCGATAGAATTACTAAGCAGAACCCTAAAACTAAAAACCGCTTTTGACTGCGACGCTCATGAATCAACTGAACAATGGTTTTACGCTATTTTTAAGTCTGCTAGTCGAGGCGATGCCTTTTTTGCTTCTTGGGGTTTTATTCTCCAGTTTGCTGCTGTTTTTTGTTGATGAGCGCAAACTAGTAGAAAAAATGCCCAAAAATCCGCTGTTGGGTGCTTTAGTTGGCAGCATGATCGGCTTTTTGTTTCCGGTGTGTGAGTGCGGGAATGTGCCAGTAGCGCGGCGATTCCTGATTCAAGGAGTACCCACACCAGTCGCAATTGGTTTTTTGCTAGCAGCACCAACAATTAATCCAGTTGTAATTTGGGCCACTTGGACAGCATTTCGAGATCAGCCAGAAATAGTAGTCTTACGAGTCGTATTTTCCTTAGTAATTGCCACAATTATCGGGTATGTTTTCAGTTTTCAAAAGGACTTAAATCCTATAGTCCAACCTGCGATCGCTCGTTATATGAAGTTTAATCCACCCGCGCAGCCCCAAACCAAACGCCGTGGTAAGCGTTACCAAGAACAACAGGAAGAAACAGTACCGAATCTGTTGCAATCCGGGACTTATATCTTAGGAGGAAAAGCAGGTATACCTCTACGGATAGATTCTAATTTAGTACTGCCTACCTCAGTCTCTACTGCTGATAAACCGCTAGCAGCTAAACTGCGCCTAGTTGTGGATAATAGCATCCAAGAATTGCGGGAATTGGGCGGAGTGATGATTTTAGGAAGTGCGATCGCTGCTGCTATTCAAGTCCTAGCTCCCCGTGAATTAATTCTTAGTTTGGGTGCTGGGCCCATTACCTCAATTGTGGTCATGCTGATATTAGCTGTAATAGTATCAATTTGTTCTACAGTCGATTCTTTCTTCGCCCTATCTTTTGCCTCAACCTTTAGCAGTGGTTCATTGTTGGCATTTCTGGTGTTTGGACCAATGATTGACATCAAAAGTGTTGGTTTGATGTTATCTATTTTTAAACCCAAGACCATCTTTTACTTATTTGCTTTAGCAGCACAATTGACATTTGTTTTCACTCTTTTCCTGAACTTGCACGTCTTTTAAAAAATTATTTGTCATTAGTCATTTGTCATCTGTCCTTTGTTTGATGACCAATGACTAATGATCAATGACTAATGACTCATCACTCATGGCTAACAAAAATCCCAAATTTAAAATCCCAAATCTGTTGCTCCCTTGGCTGGATGCTTTAGCAATTACTGCTTGGGGCATTTTGATGTTGAGATATTGGCTAACTAATAAGTTGAACTTGTTAATTCATCCAAATTACTTTTGGTTAGTAATTGTGACTGGTATCAGCTTCATCATTATTGGTTTGTTCAAGATGCAGGAACTTTGGCAACAACGTCGCCGTGATGTTACGCCAAACACCCAGCATATTAGTTTATTTCCCCCTGGTTGGGGCAGTGCTTTATTGTTGACTACAGCGATTTTAGGTTTTATGATTACACCGCAAGTTTTTGCTAGTGACAAAGCACTCCAAAGGGGGGTGACAACTGATTTATTGGGAAGCACACGTGTAAAACCCCAAGCCTTTCGCGCTACTGTTCGTCCAGAGGAGCGATCGCTTGTAGACTGGGTACGCACCGTCAATGTCTATCCTGAACCAGATACATATACAGGGCAAAAAGTCAAGGTGCAGGGATTTGTGATTCACCCGCCCGATATAGGAAAAGAATATTTGTTTTTAGCACGATTTGTCTTAACTTGCTGTGCAGCAGATGCTTACCCAGTAGGATTGCCCGTCAAACTACAAAATAATCAAGAGCTTTACTCTGCTGATACCTGGCTGGAAGTAGAAGGACAAATGGCGACAGAAAATTTGGCAGGTAAACGCCAACTTACCATTGCAGCTACCTCTCTCAAAAAGATTCCTCAACCCCAAAATCCTTATAGTTATTAGTCATTTGTCATTTGTAGATAACTAACGACCAATGCCCAATGCCCCATGCCCCATAACCAATGACCAAATCTAAAGCATTCCAACCACTAGATCGTATAGCGATCGCACTAATGCTACTGCTGAGTGTGCTGATTGGGTTAATCATCTTGCAAGGTGATGTGGTGACTGCTCGTGTTCGGGAATTTACCTGGCAAAATCAACAAATTGGGGCAGAAGATAATTCCTTCACCCTCACCTTCAGCCGCCCAATGGAAGTAAAAAGCGTCGAAGATAACTTGAAAATCGAGCCACCCCTAGCAGGTAAATTCAGTTGGGCAGGGCGGCGGATGGTTTATACACTGGTGACACCAGCACCTTATGGCACAAATTATAAAGTGCAGTTACAGGGAGCCAAAGATAAGTTTGCGGAGCAAGAAGGCAAGAATCGGCTGATACAGCCCTTTACAGGTAGCTTCCGTACACGCGATCGCGTCATCCTTTATATCGGAACCGATCGAGAAGAACAGGGACGGTTGGTTCTTTACAACTTAACCCAAGAGCAAAAAAAGGTACTTACCCCCAAAGGCCTGATAGTAATCGACTTTGAGTCATTCCCTGATGGAGAGAAAATTTTATTTTCTGCTCGCGCCGCAAACAATCAAGACTTACTTTCAGCCCAACTGTATACAGTGACAACAGGTGTTTCTGCTAAATCTGGACAAAAAGCAGAAGCAGAAGGCAAAGTTGACCTGACTTTAGATAGTAAAGATTATCAAAATTTGAAATTTGACTTATCACCTGATGGGCAAACTATTGTCATCCAGCGAGGAAATAAAACTAATCCTGGCGATTTTGGACTGTGGTTTATGCCAGCAACCAGTGATGGTTCAGCAGAAAAACCCACCCCCAAACGTCTAAAAAGCCAGCCGGGAGGAGACTTTATGGTGACACCAGATAGTAAAGCCGTAGCGGTTGCTCAAGGACAGGGAGCAGCGATTTTACCACTGCAAGGTGATGCCAGTAAACCTTTGGATTTTCTGCCGCAGTTTGGTTTGGTACAAGCTTTTTCCAAAGATGGCTCTCAAGCAGCGATGGTAAAGTTTAATACAGATTACACGCGGGATTTATTTTTGGTGACAAACCAAGGTGTACAGAAACAGCTATTAAAAACAACAGGTTCAATTCTCAGTTGCCAATTTGACATCGCCTCACCCACACTCTACTGCTTGCTAACACAGCTAGTATCCAAAGAACAATACATAGAACAGCCTTATGTGGTGGCAATTGATTTGAAAACTGGGCAACAGAAACCACTGTTAGTACTGCCTCCCGCTCAACGGAATGTGCAAATGAGTTTATCTGCTGACGGTTTGGGCTTGTTATTTGACCAAGTAGTACCGCAGACAAACACAACAGCATCATTACCCACAAATACGTTGAAAACTGATGATGGAGATATTATTGCTACCAGTAGCTTGTGGTTAATGCCTTTGTTGCCCATCACTGATGCTGCGACTGTTGAAATTAGACCAGAACAACTCCCCTTA
>CAXUOL010000400.1:0-6416 GCA_964252435.1 uncultured Nostoc sp. | reverse complement strand
GCTTTGTTATAGTCACCCAAAGCTTCACAAGTAACTCCTAAACTATTTAAAGACTGTTCCTCACTACGCTTGTCTTGAATTTCTTTGGCTAATTGCAACCGATCTTCATAATACTTAATGGCTTTGGTATAATCACCTAAAGCATAACAAGCATTGCCCAGATTCTTTAGCACTTGAGAAGCACTGCGAACATTTTTTAAGGAGCGTGATAGTACTACACATTGCTCATAATAGGCGATCGCTTTTGGGTAATTGTTCAAAGCATACCAAGCATTACCCAAGTTCTTAAGTACCTGTTCCTCGCCCCAATTATCTTTGAGTTCCCGTACAATCTCTAGACTTTGCTGCTGATACTCAATGGCCTGTGTAAAATTGCCTAAAGCTTTATACACCAATCCCAGATTATTCAGTGCTGCCACTTGACTGCGTTTGTCTTGCAGTTGCTGCGTTATTTTCAAACATTTTTCTAGAAACTCAATAGCTTTTTTATGGTCATTTAGGTGACGGTATGCATTGCCTAAATGAGAAAGTGCTTGCATGTGCAACGTTAAATCTGAGGTGTTATTAAGCAAACACAGACACTGTTCGGAGTAAGAGATAGCACCTTTGTAGTCTCCAGCGCTATAAGTTACCAATCCTAAAAAAGAAAGTGCCTGTGCTTGTTTTTGCAAATCACCAACTGCCTGAAACAGCCCCAAGGATTGCTGTAAAGACTTCATAGCCGTTATTAATTCACCAGCTTGCTGCTGTTGAATTCCTTGCCGTAGTAGCTTGGATGCTTCTGACAAGTGGTCATCACTTTCTTGTGGAGGTATTATTTCTGCTTGCGAACTAGAATTAAATTCATGAGTAATGGTATTACGCTTCACTGATTTTAGGGATGTTATGGGTAATTGCAAGGGAGCTGTATTTTTCGATCTGGTTATTCCATTCGCCTTTAGACATCAACTCCTTCCTGTGAAATCTAGTGTTCCCAAAACCAGGATACATCTTTCATCAGTCTGGTTTACCACAGCATAAGTTTAGGATAGGTGAGAGTTTATCTAGCGATCGCTATTGAATTTTAATCGAGATTTTTAGATTACCAATCATCAGGAATAATAACTATATAGCAGTTTTAGATTATTTGCGCTCGTCTGTATTTCTTATATTTTCATATTTCTATGTCTGGAATAGTTCGATTAAAAAACTACGCTTTTAATTGCTTCTTTATCTTTCAACTTCTATTTTAGAAGTCAATGCTAGGACAAGCATTCATAGCAACAAGATTATCTAACAAGTTTTATTATCAATACCTTTGCTATGTCTATGGAGTAGGATATCCCGCACCTCCATTAAAATTTTTCCTAGCATGTTTTTACCACTGCCATCGGCTCCGCAACCCCAGTAAAAATCGATAGGCGAATTTTCAACAATTTCTGCATTTCCTGTGGAAAGTAAAATATCTCTAATATCTCTATGAGTTTGAAATTTACATAGCATAATGTCGTCTTTAACTTGTTCCCAATCTTGACATTGAACAGATGCGGCAAGTGGCTAGGGTAAAGTTGGAATTTGCCAGATATCGAGCCGGAAATGTTGACCAACGGGTTAACCGCGCTATGGAAATGGTAGCGGGAATAAAGGTTAAAAAGAGGAAAGTAACTGTGTGAGACAGCGTACCCACCAAACAATATAAAAGCTTGACTTGGTAATTTACCCTCTCTAACGGGAGGGTATTTTTTATTTGTCTAACAAGTTGTGTAACAAATTCAGACTACTTCCCTTTATTCCTATCTAGCTTTTCTTGGATAGCTTCTCTACAAAATTCTGGAGGGTCATCTTGTGCTTTTACCTCTTCCTTCATTTTTTCGGTAGCCCTGAAGCTGATGGTAGTCGTTAATGGTTCTTCTCTATCTGTGGTGAAATTTTTTAAATTATCTGGATTACCTTTAGGGTTAGGCATTGTTGAGAAATATAAATAAAGCTTGAACAGCGTGCAAACGAGCGATTAGAGTTTTAAATCGGTAGGCGTCATCCGTGGAAAGTTGCTACCTACCGATACCACTTTTGAGAAATGGTAATTCTATGTTTACACGTTCAGAACTCGAAATCAAAACTATCACCGAACTGCGTGACCTCTGTAGGCGTTACGGATTAAAACCTACGGGGAACGCTGGTTACAAAACTAGCTGGATTACATCTCTAATGGCTTTCCCTGCGATTGCCCTTACTCAAATGCAAGACGGGAAAGGACTAAAGCGTTTATCCTTTGAAGCTTACCAGAATATAGCTGTTGCACTCGACCAAATGAACTCTCCAACCGATGAGCAAGCTGCACTCATTAAGCTGAGAAACAACCATATTCTTCATGAGTGCTATAAAAGTAGATTGTCATAAATTTAATCCAACTTGAATTCACCGAATTTTTAAGTTTTTTATAAAACAGACGATTTATTTTCTGTTGATTCAATAAACGCCTCAAACTGACCATTAGGAGTCCATTGAATAGCCCCATCTCGTCCCGTAAAAAATAGCTTAGTTTGGCTTTGATTCAGTTCAGATAAGCTTTTTTGATCAAAGTTGGCAGAAGAAGCGATCGCTACTTGTGGTTGCAGAGCAATAACTAAATCTTTCAATGATTCCGGGGCACACCAAAGCACTTGCGGGCGAGTCAAACTTCCGTTTTTAACTAGTTGTTGTACCTCTTTAGATTTAACATTACCTACTAATAACCAATTCTGCTCTAAAATTTGCAATTGTAAAATGGGTAATTGGTCGTTGATTAATTGCGCTACTATAGAACCAGCTTTCACAGCTTGACCAACGGCCAATGGTTGATAAATTCCTTGATGTTTTTGTAGTTCCTGTTGAATTGCCTGAGTTGTAATAGAATTATCTGTTTGGGGTGAATATTCATAAAAATTATTAATTGGTAAACGTTGCATTAATTCAAACCAAGCATTACTTTGATTACCTTGGAAATCAGTTGCGATCGCCCAATTTATTTGATTTACACCCTGCTGTTGTAAAAACGGTAAAATTGTAAAACGTCCTGTACCTTCATCACCACTATTAATTACAGTTACAGTACCTCGATCTTGAACAACTACAATTGGTTCTGTACCAGATTCTAAGACAGTTATCCTAAACAATGTATTTTTATAATGCCAAAGTGGGATGAATACTAAAGCAATCGCAATCATATTAGCAAACCACCATCGCCTTTGCCACCAAGGCACTAGCCAGACCAATATAATTAGTATATAAATCGCCAAAAGCTGCCAAGTAGATATGCTGCCCACCGCAACAGAATTTCCGGGTAACTTGCTAAAAAATTCCACTAGTTTAATTAGCCAATCTGTAGGGTAATGTAACACCCCGGCTAGAAAGCTTCCGGCTTCAGTCCAAACTAAACCTACTAACGCACTGATGATTCCACCTATACTAATGATCGAAATTAATGGAGTACTAACCACATTCAGCAACAGACTATAAGATGGTACAACTCCAAAGACAAAGAGTTGCACGGGTAAAGTCCAAATAGTGGCAGCTAGGGGAACAGCAATCAAAGCAGCGATCGCAGGTGGTAGCCATCCCAGACGATTGACTAATGCGGGTACTGTTACAACTAATCCTAGTGTTGCTAAAAAACTCAATTGAAAACCTAAATCCAAAATCCATAGAGGATTAAACACTAATAGCAGAGTTGCTGCTAATAGTAACGATCCGAACTGTTTTACCTTCCTTTTTAATAGCAGACCAACTAATGCTGCAAAACCCATAATTACGGCTCTGAGAACCGCAGGTTGAAACCCTGTTAAACTCAGAAAAATGATTAAAGCCAAAAAGCCAAGGGTAAATTGCGTTCCTTTTCTTGCCCGCCTTGTTAACTGTAAAATCACACTCAAAATCAAAGAAGTTTGGAACCCAGAAGCCGCTAAAGCATGAGCTAATCCAGCTTGTACAAATAAGTCGCGGATATCGTAGGGTAAATCAACAGCTTTGCTGCCTAAAACCATTGCGCTGACAAGAGGCCCTTCAGGAATACCCAACCAACGAACTTGCGATCGCACAATTCGCTCCCGAATTTGCCACCATCCCCATTTGCGTTCCCGATCCAAAACATTTATTTGTCGCCCAATCAAACCAGCAAACGTTCCTTCTTGCTTAAGAAACTTCTGAAAATCGAAACCACCAGGATTGGAAGCTGCCTTTGGTTTGTACAAAATCCCAGTCACAGCAATTTGTTGACTAGGATATAACCCAGTAGCCTGAAGTATAGGGACTGTCACATACAATTTGCCTGTAACCCCTTGTGAGACGCCTGCTGAACCTTTATCATTTTTAACTTCATCTAACTGAGTCGTTTCCAGCCAAAATTGTCCTCGCTGACTGCGAGTTAAGCGGGGATTACTCGCCACTTCGCCGCGTACAATCACAAGTTGTTCTTGATTGCTGCTATTTCCAGGCGGGACAAACTGACTAATATCTTTTGCACCCGGTTCTGGCATTCGCCATTGAAAATATAGAGTTGCCAATAATCCCACCAAGCCAGCAGTTAGCCATATTCGAGGATGGGGAGTAGTTTGCCAAGTATTAGGCACTGCCTTATTTTTGCTTCCAGCATTTTCTGATTTTTGAGCAAATTGCTGTAGTGTGGTGCGTCTTCTAAAAACAATTGCTCCCACTATCCCCAGAACCAAAATCCCCACACCACCCCAAGGAACTGCTGTAAGCAGCAAGCCAAAAATGTAGCTAAGACAAATAATTACACCACTGGTTTGAATCATAAGATTTTTGTAAAAGCACCTGGTAATCCGAATTTGTAGATAGTATAGATAGGGCAGCAATAAAGAAAAATCCGCGTTGCTGAATTTGGTTATGAACAAAAATAAAAGATTCCAAACTCTTATTATCAGTGCTTGGAGCACCTCTAGGTGAGCTTTTTATTTCTTTAAATCAGCAACAGCGAAAAGTTTTTATACTTGTGGTGAGTATAGTCCATCAAGTTTATATAAACAAAGCCCGCACAGGCGGGCCTTATCCTTGTAGCTTTAAGTAGCTTTAATGTTCTAGATTCAATATTTAACCGTCTTTCTGTCCTTTAGCAAAAGCCACATCAAAAAAAAATATACCTAGCTTAAACCTCGGCGGCACAAATATAAACAAAACACAAAATCGTAGTGAATTAAATTTGCCATGACTCTGTGTACTTTGCCTTTATTTTCCGTTACTCTGGCTTTAAAAACGCTATTATTTTACACAAAACTAGTACTTAGTTCGTGTGTAGCCGCACCCTTCAGGATATTGGGCTTCCTGTTGAACCTACAGTATCTTTGAGCAACGGAAAACCCAACTTCTCCCTTTGCTCAACATATAAATGAGCTACCTTCCTAGCCAAATGCCGAATCCTGGCAATATAGCGAGTTCTTTCCGTCACCGAAATCACACCTCTAGCATCCAGCAGATTGAATGTGTGCGAACACTTCATTACATAATCTAAGCTAGGCAATACCAATCCTCGCTCCGTCAATTGGGTAGCTTCCTGCTCATACAAATTAAACAATGTCAGTAGCAACTCAGGATTTGATGCTTCAAAGTTGTATGTGCATTGCTCAATCTCACTTTGCAGGAAAACATCGCCATAAGTAATGTTGTCTGTCCACTGGATCTTAGTAAATGCTTCTACTTGCTGGAGATACATTGTCAGCCGCTCTAACCCATAAGTAATTTCAATCGACACCGGACGGCAATCAATTCCTCCACACTGTTGGAAGTAGGTAAATTGAGTAACTTCCATCCCATCTAACCATACTTCCCACCCAGTACCCCAAGCTCCGACAGTTGCATCTTCCCAGTTATCCTCTACAAACCGAATATCGTGGTCTTGAGGACGAATACCTAAAGCTCTTAACGAATCAAGATAGATCTCCTGAATATTATCTGGTGATGGCTTAATCAGAACTTGGTACTGATAATAGTGTTGGAAGCGGTTGGGATTTTCGCCGTAGCGTCCATCAGTAGGACGACGACAAGGCTCAACGTAAGCAACAGCCCAAGGTTCCGGTCCCAATGCTCTTAAAAAAGTCTGGGGATTCTTAGTACCAGCCCCCTTTTCAATATCGTAGGGCTGGGCAATAAGACAACCGCGATCGCCCCAGAAATGATGCAATAAACTTATTACCGACTGAAAATTCACGCTTGTTCCATCCTTAGTCAACACAGTGCATAAACCATTGTTGCCTAGAACCCGGCACTGTGGGCAGTTTCAGGAGACACTGAAACAGACCAAAATAATTTTGGGAAAAATAGTTGACATGAGGAGATGGGTTCGCTATATTGAATAAGTGCCAGAAGCGGAGCGCGAAAAAGCGACGCCAAAAGGACACCGAACCTTGAAAATATTATAGTTTGAAAGCGATTATACAGCAAGT
>CAXUOL010000399.1:2532-6416 GCA_964252435.1 uncultured Nostoc sp. | reverse complement strand
AATTTTTCATAAGGATGGGGAGATTCCACCGCAAACAATTCTAAAGGAATCGCTACTAGCGGCTCATCAGACTCAAAAATCGGGATTTGATGATAAGGTCTCATCTAGTCAGCTACACAGGACTTACGGATTTTAACGCAAGCATAGCATTGTGCGTAACGAGTTTCTTCTTCCTCTGTGTACTTTGCGCCTGTGCGTGCAATACCAATTTTTCTTAATCCTGAACAGCAAAGCCGATCATCGTAATAAAGACTGATTGGGCGTTAACTGGCTCTCAAAACGGCTGTAAACAATTTGGGTTGGATACCAAGAAGAAAACCAGTATAAATCTTGAATAACTTTGCAAGAATTACTCTCATCTGCTAACTCAAAGTGAACCAGAGCTAAATTATTCAATCCAACTACTTCTCGTCCTTCCTGAAACCAACGAGATTTCCAAAAAATCAGGGGTTGTAACCATTTCCATTTGGCATTTTCGGCTCGTTTCCAAGGAGCTATCAATGATAATATGTCTGCTGTGTAGGTAGAAGTCTGAATACTGTTTCGAGGTATCCACTCCAGTACACAATGCCAGTCAGGGTCATTCAGCAGCTGACGATTATGGTGTAATTGTTTCTCGGAAATTTCTACCATATTGGGTGGGTTGATCCAGCCAATCCAATGTCGCACCTTTTCTGGGAGGAGCCAATCTTTCAATCGTGTATGAATCAGCCGCGTCAAAATCTCTTCATTCTTCAATGCACTAGCGGTTAACTGTACCAAGACAGATTGTAATTTGGAATGGGTGCGTGCATAAGATAAGTGAGCAACAGAACTGTAGTGAATATCCCCAGATAGAATCACGACTTGTTGACGTTCCTCAAACAAAGTAGTTAGGAATTTCGCTAGGGCTGCAACATTAATGTTCCAGGCATCTCCAACATCGGTTGAAAAAACTTTTTCCTGTTGTAAGTGCCAATGATGAATCCAATCAATCACTTGTAATCCAAACACATTAGTGGGCGCAATCACAAATGTAGTTTTAATCTTAGTTTGTTCAGTTACTTGTTGTAAAGGTAAAAGTAGTTGTTGCTCAAAAGCCTTTGGACACAACAGCATCGGTGGGGCAATTGGTTTTTGATCGGCTGGATAACCCCGCCATGTACGTGTATCCAGCACAATTACTTCATGGCAATCGCTGCGGACTATGTAGTGCCAAGTCAGTGCTTCAGGATGCCGATCTAGAATAAATACTGAACCGTCTCGGACTAAAATAGGTAAATCTGTGTGCGGATCGTTGGCTGGCATTCCTACATAACGAGCGATCGCCTCATCAGCCTTTGCATCCGTTCCTTGAGAAGCTGACCAAGCTTGTGCAGCCACCAACAGCTTTTCACCTGGTTTTCCTGCTGCAAATTGCCCTGGTGTATTGCCCCATCCTTGAAATACTGTGTAGGCTAACAATGCATTTTGGACTATTCTTCGCCCTAATGGACGCCCCAGCACTCGCAAACACCAAGCTTGGTTCAAATTCCAGTCATCACTAACATCATGGTCATCAAAGATGCTGTGCATGGGGATATTGGCAAGGGCGCGGCGCACTTTCCAAAGGGTATAGATAAATTGTCGCAAATGCTTGACTGCGCGATTCCAGTCTTTGATAGCATGGCGATCGCTCATTACTTGGTGTCCTTTGGGAAATGTTGTCGGCCAGCACACTGGCGACCAAGCTAGCAAATAAGTAGCGTAATATTCACCCAGACTGAAAAGATGACTGTTGACTTTCTCAGCCTTATTATGTAATCCTGCGGTCAAACCAGCTTGATTTGTCGCAGCATCAGCTCGTTCTCCAGGCAGTAGCTGCCCAGGAGTGCAGTACACTCCATTCATCGGAAGTCGTTCTTCCCAACCCAAGAGGGCATCACCAAGAGTAGTGGCAATCCACAACGACGGATCTGCTACATCATCTCCATAAATTTGATCTCCCGTGAGGAACAGTTGGTGAGGGCGGTGCTGGGGTTGATTTGCTGAGGCCTGAATCATAGTATCGAGAATTGGCAATGCATCAAACCCATGACCATGAGGTTTACGACAGGAAGCATGGACAATTTGCAAATCTTGAAGACGGTTTGGCGGTAGAGCAAAGGTTGGTCTTTGATGATCGAAGTAGCTGATGCTAACTGGAGGAGAGGAGTTTGAACATAATGCTTGTTGCAGAGTTTGCAGGGTTTGGTCAGTAAGAGTAAACTGGAGGTCGTATGCATAGATGCGACCTCTAGTTAAGCGATGTCCAATTGGAGACAGAGCCGTGATCGCAACTACATGAAGATACTTACCCAGAGCAAAGGTAGAGCGTTCTCCCTCCAATAAGCAATTTCCTAGTGCTTCACCATCATTTGTTGTGTGATAAACCTTAAGTTCTACCTGACAAGATTGTTTCAGTGCCACCCATACTGTCACAGACTCTGGCTCAGTATGTTTGAGGATTGGCCCCCCTAAAATCAGTGGTAGTTCTTGTAAAAACTCGTCCCCAACTTGATACTTCATTGCAAACAGTTGACAAAGTGATGGTGTTTTAGATGTGTTACTTTGCTCCTAAATTAGTAGCCCCAACTCATCTAATCACCAATCATGCATTAATTCTCATCTGTTTAACATCAGTTCATAGCGCAAATTGATTGCAGCCTAAAAGCTCAGGGACGGGCGAGACACCCATCCCATAAAAGTGATTATTTGAGTTAACAAGAAAGAATAAAGGCGCCAGTCGCCAGAATATCCTCTAAGGGAAGCAAGCTACAGAATTGAATTGGAGCGTCTGAATAAACGGTGAAACATCGTACCAAATTTTGAATTTGGTAGTCAACTTTCGTAGTGACTGGTCTAAATCTCCAATGGAAAAGCATTCTGAATTCTGTATTCTCTTTTAATTAATTCCGCGCGATGCCTTCTTCACGCGCGGCACGTTGCACAGCAGCAGCAACAGCAGTGACGACGCGCTCATCAAAGACTGAAGGAATAATATGTTCCCGATTCAAGTCTGAAGGCTTAACTAAGGAGGCGATCGCACTTGCAGCTTCTAGGTACATTTTGATGGTAATTGTCTCGGCCCGACAATCTAAAGCACCACGGAATACCCCAGGAAAAGCGAGGACGTTATTGATTTGATTTGGGTAATCACTGCGACCGGTTGCGATGACAGCAACATCTTTACTGATTAATTCTGGCTGAATCTCTGGAATCGGATTTGCCATTGCAAAGATAATTGGATCTTTCGCCATCGATTGCACCATTTCTGGTGTCAAAACTCCTGGTGCGCTGACACCAATAAACACATCTGCTCCTTGCATTGCACCCGCTAATGTACCCTGACCTTTTACAGCAAATTCGAGTTTTTCCTCTGTCAAATCGGTGCGACTGGTAGAAATAATCCCTTTAGAGTCGCACATCCAGATTTTTTCTGCCCCAGCTTTACGGAGTAACCGAGCGATCGCTACTCCCGCCGCCCCAGCACCGTTAATCACAATCTTGATTTCTGCTAAGGATTTATGTACCAGTTTCAGGGAATTAAACAACGCTGCCAAGGTGACAATTGCTGTACCGTGCTGGTCGTCGTGAAAAACGGGGATATCTAACTCTTGGCGTAATCTCTTTTCGATTTCAAAGCAGCGAGGTGCAGCAATATCCTCTAAATTTACACCCCCAAATACCGGAGCAATATTCTTAACTGTCTGGATAATTTCTTCTGTATCTTGGGTGGCGAGACAAATGGGAAAAGCATCCAGCCCCGCAAATTCCTTGAATAGCATTGCTTTGCCTTCCATGACTGGTAGGGCTGCGGCTGGGCCGAGATTTCCCAAACCCAAAACGGCACTACCATCGGTAACAATGGCAACAGTGTTTTGTTT
>CAXUOL010000399.1:0-2432 GCA_964252435.1 uncultured Nostoc sp. | reverse complement strand
ACGATTGGGAATCTGCAAGCGCAGTGTCAAACTAAAACTAGAATTAGGAGTTAGGTCTGCCATCTTGATTTTGGATTTTAAGTTTTAGATTTTATATTGAATTGAGACAAAAACTAAAATCTGAGATTTGTAGTTTGTGGAAACACAATGTATGTAAACTCCTGGGATAACCTTCAGTAGTTAGTTTACTCACTGCTTACAGTTTTGATAATTATTTTTATTTATACCAATGCATTTACTAATATAAATGAGTAACAATTTAGTAATTGTACCCAAATACACCAGATATTTTTTTAATATTTTATCTGTGTAAATATTTGTATAACTATAGCTTCATGCATGAAAAAAGCGCCCTCTAGACAGAGAGCGCCGTGAATTTTAACTTACAATTAACCGTGAATTACAGGTGCTGCATCTACGCCCGTCGTAGACATCGTTGCCACAGGTACTGCCTCACCCGCCGCCAAATCCAGGGGGAAGTTGTGAGCATTGCGCTCGTGCATCACTTCTATACCCAAATTCGCCCGGTTCAGTACATCTGCCCATGTATTAATTACATGACCTTTGGAGTCAAGAATTGATTGGTTAAAGTTGAACCCGTTGAGGTTAAACGCCATTGTACTGATGCCCAATGCCGTCAACCAGATACCAACTACAGGCCAAGCAGCCAAGAAAAAGTGCAAGGAACGCGAGTTGTTAAAGCTGGCATATTGCCAGATTAACCGCCCAAAGTAACCGTGAGCCGCGACGATGCTATAGGTTTCTTGTTCTTGTCCAAACTTGTAACCATAGTTTATAGATTCAGCTTCTGTTGTCTCTCTGACTAGAGAGGAAGACACCAAAGAACCGTGCATTGCTGCGAAGAAAGCACCACCGAACACCGCAGCTACACCTAATTCATGGAATGGGTGCATGAGAATGTTATGCTCGGCTTGGAATACCAACATGAAATTAAAAGTGCCACTAATGCCCAGAGGCATTCCGTCAGAAAAGCTGCCTTGACCAATTGGATAAATTAAGAAAACCGAAGTTGCAGCAGCTACAGGCGCAGAGTAAGCAACGCAAATCCAGGGACGCATCCCCAAACGATAGCTTAACTCCCATTGCCGACCAAGCCAGCAGAAGATCCCAAACAGGAAGTGCAAGACAATGAGTTGATAAGGACCGCCGTTGTAGAGCCATTCATCCATTGAAGCAGCTTCCCAAATGGGGTAGAAGTGCAAACCAATGGCGTTAGATGTAGGTACAACAGCACCAGTGATAATGTTATTGCCGTACAATAAAGAACCAGAAACTGGCTCCCGAATGCCGTCAATATCAACGGGTGGTGCGGCAATAAAGGCAATAATGAAACAGATGGTAGCGGTTAATAGGGTAGGGATCATTAAAACGCCGAACCAGCCGATATAAAGCCGATTGTCGGTGCTAGTAATCCATTGACAGAAACGATCCCACAGGTTGCCGCTTTCGCTTCTTCCTAGAGTTGTGGACATAACTGTGTTATTTATAAATCGGTGACAACAAACTTTCCCAATTTTTAAGAATTGAGAATTAAGCTGTTTTCAAAGACTTTTGCCAAATACCTTCTCCCTAATAGCCGGGACTTTCTGGAATTACCTCACACCAAAAATGCTGTTAACTCACTTCCCCAGGGAGACTGTGTGAAAAAAGGGAAAACTTTCCCGGCTCCTAATATCACGTTTTACATTAATAATTTGTATTTTTCAAGACATTATATTTAAGTTTTGTTAAGCTAAACGATCAACAAACTCAGCGTGTTCTTTTGAATTTAACCCTTGTTGCAGTACTGCTAAAACTTTCGTCATATCTCCTGTGATTAATGAGGTGATAGCTAACCACAAACCCGGAAATACCCGACTTTTAATCACATTATCTGCATCTGCCACGAGTGGTAAATATTCACCATTTTGCAAACAAAACCAGTCGAGTTTATTCTCTAAAGTCTGCCAGACGATATATTCCTGCACTCCGTTGCGACGGTAGGCGCGTTTTTTGTCGTATAAATCAATAGATGCACTACTGGCTGCTACTTCTGCTACTAATTCCGGTGCGCCTTCTACGTAATCATCTTCACTGATTTGTGCTTGTCCCCTGTTTGGTTTATCTATCAACAGCAAAACATCAGGTTGTGGTTCATTGTCTAAATCCAAGCGCACAGTAGCATTGTCGCCTAGCGCTAAACCTGGAGTGCAAACTTGATAAACTCCCAACCAGGTAATTAACTGTCCATGAGGTTGGCCATGACTTCTAAAACGCAGTGGTGATGCCACGTAAACGACTCCTTCGATTAATTCTGCTTTTTTATGGGGCATTGCTGTATAACGACGCTCGAATTCGTGGCGGGTTAAGCGATCGCCACTTTCTAAGGGAGGGATAAAAGCGCTATTATTTAAGCCATGTTCCACAGAAGC
>CAXUOL010000398.1:4484-6421 GCA_964252435.1 uncultured Nostoc sp. | reverse complement strand
AAATGGACGTAACTGGATTCGAACCAGTGACCTCTACGATGTCAACGTAGCGCTCTAACCAACTGAGCTATACGTCCTTAACCTTTTTGCCTCTCCCAAGTATACCACCTGAGACCGATTTGGGACAATGCGAGAGATTAAACCAATAAATCATAGTGGCTCCATACAGCTTAAGTTTAGCTTTGGGGGTAAAAAGCATATTTTCAACCCTATACTCGGTGGGCAATTCGTGATAAAAGGGATATGGCTACGGCGCAGGCGATCGCTACTAAAATCCAATTTACTGAACACCTGAAAAATTTAGTTAAGCTTCAGCAATATCTTTGTTAAACCATCGCCTAACTGCTCAATAGATTCTTGCTGTTTCGGGTCTTTTAACGTGCCATCAGCATTAAAGGCTTCGTAAGCTTTGGGTACGGCTATCTGGTCGGGAAGTACTAAAACTTTGATGTTTCCCAAAATAGACCGCAGGTGAACCAACCCCCGCAAACCACCAAGAGCACCAGGGGAAGCGCTCATAATCGTAGCCACTTTACCTGCAAAAGCAGCTAACGGTGCTTCATTTGGGGCTGGACGGGATGCCCAGTCAATGGCATTCTTCAAAACTGCTGTGAGTGAACTGTTATATTCCGGCGAAGCAATCAGCAATCCTTGATGAGAAATCATCAAGTCCTTAAACGTGCGGGCGTTGGCAGGTAGTCCTTCTTGAGCTTCCAAGTCTTCATCAAACAGAGGTAAAGGCAAATCGCGGAGGTCTATATAAGTCACCTCTGCGCCTGCTGCCTTAGCGCCAGCTGCCGCGATTTTTACCAATTTTTTGTTGTAAGAATCAATCCGGGTGCTACCTGCAAAGGCAAGGATTTTAGGTGTAAATGCCATAATTCTAGGTTGAATGGGAATAATTAACCTGTTCAGCTGCATTATCCTGTTTTCAGGCGATCGCTATTTGCTACCTTTAGAGTTTCTTTACAAACTTTCTCGTTATGGCGAATTGGTCAGATTCTTATCTCGGTAAGTTACGACAAGTTGTGGGCGATCGCCTACTTCTATTATTTGGCGCACGTGTGATTATTGAAGATAGCTTAGGGCGCGTTTTGTTGCAAAAGCGAAGTGATTTTAAACTTTGGGGGCTACCTGGCGGTTGTCCTGAAGTCGGTGAATCTGCTGAAGAATGTTCAGCACGAGAGGTTTTTGAAGAAACTGGTTTAACAGTTAAGCGTTTTGCAGCTGTAGCGCTTTCTTCTAATCCAGCCTTTGAAGCTGTCACTTATCCCAATGGCGATCGCGTCCAAAACTTCATTTTGATTTTGCGAGCCGTTGAATGGTCAGGCAGCCTCACTTTTAGATGGAGAATCGCTGGCGCTGGAATTTTTTGATTTGGCTGATTTACCTACATTAATGCCAAACGATCGCCCAGTTTTAGACAAGTTTCAGGAATACAAAAAAAGCGGCGAATTTCTGATGTTCTAAAGCATTTTTTCTAAGAACTGCTTGGCGCGATCGCACTGAGGATTTTGGAAAAACTCGCCAGGAGTAGTATCTTCTGCTAAACTTCCCTGGTCGAGGAACATAATCCGATTGGCAACTTCTCTTGCAAAGCCCATTTCATGGGTAACGATCGCCATTGTCATTCCAGAAAGTGCTAAAGCTTTCATCACTTCCAGCACATCTTTGACCATTTCTGGATCTAGTGCAGAGGTGGGTTCATCAAACAAAATCATCTCTGGTTCCATTGCTAATGCCCGAGCGATCGCTACTCGCTGTTTCTGTCCCCCGGATAGTTTAGATGGGTAAACATCCGCTTTTGGCTCTAAACCTACCTTAGCAAGCAATTCTAAGCCATGTTCTTCTGCTTTTTGTTTGTTTATTCCTTTCACCTTGATGGGTGCATAGGTGACATTTTGCAGCACATTCATGTGGGGAAACAAATTAAAATG
>CAXUOL010000398.1:0-4384 GCA_964252435.1 uncultured Nostoc sp. | reverse complement strand
TGGGTGCATAGGTGACATTTTGCAGCACATTCATGTGGGGAAACAAATTAAAATGTTGAAATACCATTACCAAATGCTGACGCACCTTAGCGATGTTTGCTTTAGGCTTGGTAATTTCTTGTTCGTGAAAGTAGATTCTGCCTCTGGTGGGTTGTTCTAGTAAGTTTATGCATCGCAAAAAGGTAGACTTACCTGAACCAGAAGGGCCTAAGATGGCAACCACTTCTCCCTGGTAAAACTCAGTAGAAATATCTTTGAGTACGTCGAGTTTGCCAAAGGATTTAGATAAGAATTCCGTGCGAATTACTATATTACTCACTTTCCCGTAACCTCCTTTCTAAAGCGGATGCACCCAAAGTCATACCCATTACCAAAACATAGTAGATTAACCCTGCAAATAGCAGTGGTTCAAAATAAATATATTTGTTTGCACCAACGATTTGGGCGCTGCGTAATATTTCCACCACCCCAATGGTTGACACCAGCGCCGAATCTTTGAGCAATCCGATAGTTTCATTTACCAATGCTGGGAGAATGTTCTTTAATGCTTGGGGTAAAATCACATCCCACATCATCAACCAATAGGGAACACCCATAGACATCGCCGCTTCACTTTGCCCTTTATCCACTGCTTGAATCCCACCCCTGATTGTTTCCGACATATAAGCGCCAGAATTCAGGGTAAAAGTTAGCACCCCAGCCTCCAATGCAGAAATGTCATAGCCTGTAAGCTGAGGTGTTGCGTAGTAAACTAATGCCAACTGTAATAACAAAGGTGTACCTCGAAAAACAGAGGTATAGGCATTAGCAACCCAGGTAAGCGGCTTGATGCCGAGAATTTTTAATAGAGACAGTATTGTTCCCCAGATTAACCCCAAGGTTACAGATAATAACGTGAACAATAAAGTTAAAGGGATTCCCCGCAGAATAAAGGGAATGTCGGGAAGAATTCTGGTGAAGTCAAGATTTAATCCGCCTTTGGCAGGAGTTGAGGATGCAGGATTGGCAGTAGTGTTCTGTGAAAACCACTTGGCGACAAGTTTATTCAATGTGCCATCGTCCTTCATTTGTTGAAGGACTTTGTTAAACGATTCTACAAAAGAAGAACCTTTAGGAAAAGCGATCGCCGATCCACTTGCTTCCTCTGAAGGAATAATATTAAATTCTAAATCTGGGTTAGCTTGAGCAAATCCCTTAGCGACAGTATCCTCAACAATTGCGGCATCAATTCGCCCAGATTTGATTTCTTGAACTACTTCTGGGACTTTGTTGAGTTGCTTTAGCTGAATACCTGCAACTTTTTTAGCAATTTTCTGGGCATTTTGTTCTTGTATGGTTCCTAGTTGTACGCCAACCTTTTTTCCTGATAAGTTTTGGGGCTGCTTGAGATTGCTACCTTTAGGAGCGACAATCGTATCTTTGGCTTCGTAATAAATAATTGAAAAATCAACATTTTTTTGACGTTCTGGAGTCGGAGTCATTCCAGCCATGACAAAATCAGCGCGATTTGCTTGGAGTGCAGGGATTAATCCATTAAAATCGGATTCCATTATTTGAAGTTTAAACCCTAGTTTTTCAGCAAGGGTCTTGGCAATATCTATATCAAAGCCAACGATTTGGCGATCGCCTCCTTTCGTATCATAAAACTCATAAGGAGGATAATCTGGGGAAGTAATCATCGTCAGTGTGTCTTTCCCTAAAGGTGAGGCAGCCTTTAGAGAATTACTATGTCCGATGATGCTGATTACTACTGCTACAACTAGTATCGTTGATAGCCATACTTTCTTTTTATTCATGGACTTGATAATTATATAAATTCCATAGCTATCAAAAGATTTTAGTGTAGCTAGAAGTTTTGTGTAAAAGCTTTTGAATCTGCATTTGCTTTGTTGTTAAGACTCCTTGAAAATAGACAGGTATGGTTCATAAATAAAAGCTCGGTTACGTTTATTTCCAGTAACTTCTTCCACGATTCCTATATTACATAATTCTCTGACTAAAATGTTAGCGTTAGTGTATGATAATTGGGTAAATTCTTGAGCCATTTCTATATTAAAAACTGGCTTGTAATAGAGTTTTTCGAGTAAAGCTATAGCATTCCCTGCCTTCCGATTTCCCATTCGTTCCATTACTGTTTTACGATGTTCTTCTTTTAAATTAACTATTTGACGAGCAACAGTAGATGCTTCCTGAGAAACTTCATATACACCTTTCAGAAAAAATTTAAGCCAGCTTTCCCAATCCCCATTATCCCTGATAGATTGGAGATGATCATAATATTGCAAACGGTATTTTTTGAAGTAATAAGATATATAGAGCAGAGGACGTTTTAATATATTTTTTTCACATAATAAGAGAGTAATTAGTAAGCGTCCTGTTCTTCCATTGCCGTCTTCAAAAGGGTGAATTGTTTCAAACTGAGCATGAGCTAATCCAATTTTAATTAAAGCTGGCATCGGAGCAGAGTCATGTAAAAACTTCTCAAAATTACTTAAAGCTTCTTGCATATCATGGGGTGGAGGTGGAACATAGGTAGCTTCCTTTAAATTACATCTTCCCTCACCAATCCAATTTTGGCTGCGGCGAAATTCTCCTGGACTCTTTTCAGAACCTCGACCTTCTCTCAATAATTCTTTATGAATTTCACGGATCAATCGCAATGATAAAGGAAAATTATTCTCTAATCTTTCGAGTCCGTGATTAATTGCTGCAATATAGTTGACAACTTCGGTTACATCTTGCGGGTTGTCTGGTTCCACTGTACGGGATTCAAACTCAAGGACATCTATCAAAGAAGCTTGTGTTCCTTCTATCTGACTTGACAACACTGCCTCTTTACGAACATACATAAACACGAATAAATCGGGATTAGGTAAAGCGTCTGTTGATCCATCTAAACGACCTAATGCTCTATCTGCTTGTGATAAAAGTTCTAACATTTCATCATCAATACATAATTTGGGTATAGGCGGTAAAGGATTAGGTATAAAAGCTTTGTATCCAGTAAGCTGTTCTATGTATCTACCTGCTCTATCGGTATCAATCATATTATTGATTTCATTCACAAGAGGCAATTTTTCATCCATGTTATCAAATTACCTTAGTATCAGCAATAAGAGTTTTTTTGTGTTTATACATGATATAATATTATATTTAAAATTTTGAAACAAACAGCAAGTAAACTGCATGTTCCTTTTACCTTAGTTCCCTGAACGGTCAATATACTTGCTATACTTATGTGAATGTCAGTAATTACTGTAGTAAACGAAACATTAATTTTGGTTCAATGTTTCATCTGTTTTAGTTTTAAATCTGTTAGAAATCAAAGAAAGTTAAACCTAAATAGGGATAGAATACGAAATATCCCATCCCTACTTCATTTTTTGATTAACTAACTCTATAAGAGTTTGACCTTTTAACCTTCATCAAATAGACTTATCCTGCTTTACGCATATAATGCTAAAAACCAGAGTTTTGGTGAGGAACCGAAAGACTCTGGTGAAGACAAACTTTCCTCCCCGTCCGCTGCTTTCCAGATGCTATCAAAAGTCAAGGAAAGTCAATTGAAGAAGAATTCAGCTATTCTGAATTCAGAAGTCAGAATCAAGACGCTCCAGGATGAGCTTGCCGCCGGCGCTATCAGTCGGGGATTCTAGACCCGCGACTACGAAAGTTGACCACCAAATCTAGGATTTGGAGGGGGTTTTAAACCCGTTTATTCAGACGCTCTCTACGAGACGCTAAAAGCGAACGAGTACTCGCTAACGCTACGCTATCCACCAGCGATGCACTGAGCCGGTCGTTGTGTCGCACAGAATTCATTTTGAATTCTGGCTCACTTCGACTAAGCTCAGTGACCTCCTGACTCCTGAATTCTATTTCGATAAAACCTTTAATTTGATCACCTCCAACAACTTAACGCTGGCATAAATAGCATCAATATAAGGTGTGGGAATTTGAGTAAGTTTTCCCAATTCTGCCACCGCACCAACGATCGCGTCTATCTCCGTAGCGCGTCCGGCTTCAATATCTTGGAGCATTGAGGTTTTATGAGCGCCAACGTTTTCTGCCCCATTAATTCGCGCCTCTAAACTAATGCCAAACTTTATACCCAAATTTTCTGCGATCGCTTGAGTTTCACTCATCATTTGCCGCGCTAATTCACGGGTGAGGGGATAGCGGCAAATATCCTCTAGAGTCGCACCAGTTAAAGCACTAATTGGATTAAATGCCACATTCCCCCACAATTTGATCCAAATTTCTGTGCGAATTTGATTGCGGATTGGTGCTTTGAATCCTGCCTGTTTTAAAGTTTGTGCTAATAATTGAATGCGTTCTGTTTTAGTGCCGTCGATTTCACCAAGAGTAAAGCGATCGCCTTCAA
>CAXUOL010000397.1:0-6433 GCA_964252435.1 uncultured Nostoc sp. | reverse complement strand
GTAAGGAGGGGTTGGGGCTTTCAAGGGTAGGTTTTTTAGAATGTCGAAAATAGTTGAGAAAATTCTCAAGTGTTTAAGGTACTTTGGTCGTTTCAGGATTTAAGCATCGGCTGAAATAGTTAAAAAATGACCAAATACAAAATACCTACCCTTGTAAGAGGGGTTGAGGTGGGTTAAACGCTTGTGGTATAAGCGTTTAACCTTAAGTTGACACAAATGACATCTTATCCGCCCTGATTATGCAACTTGAATCCTGATTAGTTTATTAAGGGAAAAAAGGCGGAGAATTTTGAATACTTTCCCTTTCCTTGTTTCAAGGTTATAGAATTACCTCACCGATCGCGCAGCGTAAAGCCTTTTCTTTTCAGGCTGTCTGCGACACGCTGCGCATAGCTTGCTTCTTTGCAGGAGTACGCCAACGGCGTAGTATCTGCACAGATCAAAAATATTTTTATTTTCATGCGGCTATCTTCATGAGCAATGGGGATTTTGGCATTGTCCAAGCAAGCCACGAAAACAATATCATTCACCCTACTTACAGATGAGAAAAACACCAGTTATTATGACTCAATACTGATTATTGTAAAAAAGCTTGTATATTAGCACAGTAAACAACGCTTGAGATCCTAACAGGGGAATAAAAAATGCTGGAATTATTGGGTTCAGGTTTGGTGTCGCTTTGGCTGGAAATGGCTGGGGTACAAATCAAACCTCTAGATGCCTTAGATGCACTAACTTGGCAAAGTAGCCCTGGCTTTGTTCTTGCCCCCGATCCAAATCCAACTGGGGCGACTACAGTGCAGGAATATTTGAAAAAGCTGATCACATCAAAAGTGGTGGCGCAAAATCTGGCTGAGAGTCAGGGGATTTGGATGCAGTCGGGGCCAATGCTGATGGCAAATCACCAAGGTACGACTCCTCTGCCTGCTGCTTCTTTAACTAAAATTGCCACTTCACTAGTTGCTTTGAAAACTTGGGGGCCAGATTACCAATTTGATACTTTGGTGAGTGTCACTGGGCCTGTGGTAAATGGAGTTGTGCAGGGTGATTTGGTGGTTACAGGCCGTGGCGATCCTTTGTTTGTTTGGGAAGAAGCGATCGCTCTTGGTAATACTCTCAATCAAATGGGCATCAAGCAAGTAAAGGGAAATTTAATTATTACTGGCAGTTTTGCCATGAATTTCCAACGTCAGCCAATGCTAGCCGGTCTGATGCTCAAGCAAACACTAAATCGTGCGACTTGGGGTCGCCCTGCTATTTATACACACTCACTCATGCCCAAGGGAACGCCTAAACCTCAAGTTGTGATTGCGGGTGCGGTGAAAGTTGAGGCGCAACCAAACCCTCAACAAGTTTTGTTACTGCGTCATCGCTCATTGCCCTTGCAGCAACTAATCAAGGAAATGAACGTTTACAGTAACAACGATATGGCAGAGATGCTGGCAGATTCAGTGGGGGGAGCTGCTGTAGTTCAATCAACTGCTGCTAACCTTGCTAGGGTGCCACAAGTGGAAATTCAGTTAATCAATGGTTCTGGACTAGGGCCAGAAAATCGTATTTCCCCCAGGGCTGTTTGTGCCATGTTTATGGCTATTCAAGCTGAGGCATCTGCCCATCAACTAAATTTGGCTGACTTGTTCCCCATGTCTGGATTCGATCATCGGGGGACACTACACACTAGACACATTCCCCTGGCGACTGTGATCAAAACTGGTACTCTCCGGGATGTCAGCGCTTTAGCGGGAGTGATGCCCACACGCGATCGCGGTTTGGTTTGGTTTGCTATTATCAACCGTGGGACAAATGTCTGGGGTTTGCGGACTGGACAAGACCAACTTTTGCAAAGTGTTGTTAAACAATTACAACTACCTCCAACCGTTCCGATTGCCCTGACTCCCCACTCAGCCATCAACTCTTTACCTCAGCTAGGCACAGCTAGTCGGAATGAAATCTTATACAAAAGTTAGTTCATCCATAGTCTAGAGTTAGAACAGAGAGCGGACTAATCTTATTAGCAATCCAAAAGTTTTATTGATGGGTAAAAACCGAACTTGTAAAGGGTAAATGTCCATAATAGCTTTTGGGTGAAATTTTCTATTAAGTTGATTACAGGTAGTTCGCAAATGCCCTAACCCCAGTAGTGGAAAGAGCAGGCGAAACCTGAAATAAAAATAACTGTAAATAGATTTGTCACGACTAAGCAACAATTAAGCTGATAAATTAGGTTGTGATTATGCGATTTCCCAAAATATCTCGGTCTTTACGTCAACTCACTACTCATGTTTTAGCGATCGCGCTAGGAGTTCTGCTAGCGGTTAGCACATTGCAGGTGTTACCCTCCCAAGCCGAACCAGCACCCACAATAACTGCTCTTGATACTTCAAATTTAATTGCCCAACGGCAATCACCAGCCACTGCTGCGATCGGTAGCACTAGCTTTGTCACAGCCGCAGTAAATCGTGTGGGCACAGCAGTTGTCCGTATTGATACTGAGCGGACAATTACTCGCCGCGTCGATCCATTTATGGAAGACCCCTTTTTCCGTCGGTTTTTTGGTGACGGTTTCTCTCAACAGATGCCTTCTGAGCAGTTACGCGGTTTAGGTTCAGGTTTTATTATTGACAAGAGCGGGTTAGTTTTGACTAATGCTCATGTGGTCGATAAGGCTGATAAAGTAACAGTTCGGCTCAAAGATGGTCGCACCTTTGAAGGGAAAGTTCAGGGTATTGATGAAGTCACAGATTTGGCAGTAGTCAAGATTAATGCTGGTAACGATTTACCAGTAGCGCCCTTGGGTTCTTCCACCAATGTCCAAGTAGGAGACTGGGCGATCGCAGTCGGTAATCCTTTGGGATTTGATAACACTGTTACCTTGGGAATTGTCAGTACCCTCAAACGTTCCAGCGCCCAAGTCGGCATTAGTGACAAACGCTTGGATTTCATTCAGACAGACGCCGCTATTAACCCTGGTAACTCTGGCGGGCCACTATTGAATGGTCAAGGTGAAGTAATTGGTATTAATACAGCCATTCGCCCTGATGCGATGGGTATTGGGTTTGCCATTCCTATTGATAAAGCTAAAGCGATCGCCGCGCAACTGCAACGTGATGGCAAAGTTGCTCACCCCTATCTAGGTGTGCAAATGCTAACTTTGACACCCGAACTCGCCAAGCTAAATAACACCGATCCCAACTCTCCTATTCAGATACCAGAAATCAATGGTGTTTTTGTTATGCGAGTTGTCCCCAATTCTCCAGCCGCATCTGCGGGTATCCGGCGCGGGGATGTAATTCTTCAAGTTGATGGTAAAGCTATTACCAGTGCTGAACAATTGCAGAATGTTGTGGAAGACAGTCGCCTTGGTCAAGTATTACAAGTAAAAGTGCAACGAGGTAATAAGACAGAGCAGCTTTCAGTCCGCACAGCCGAGTTGCAAAATGCTTCGTAGGGGCAATATCGAAATAAAAGGGACTCATGTTAAAGGGGAAAGTGGGGTCCCCTTCTTTATAAATAATATAGGACTTACGCACTGAAGCCTGAAGCCTGAAACCTAGATCCCCCCTAGCCCCCCTTAAAAAGGGGGGAACTTCTAAAGCCCCCTTTTTAAGGGGGTTGGAGGATCTGAGTGCGTAAGTCCTGATACGTGTCAACTGAAGCTGAATTCTTCTGACTGTACGAGTTTTGCCCTCACCCCCAGCCCCTCTCCCAATTTTGGGAGAGGGGAGCAAAATCTCCACATATCTTTGACGTGCGCGGTGAACTGTTGATTCTCCTACTATAAGCATTGAAGCGATCGCACCATCTTGATAACCTTGGTCTGCCAACAGTAAAATTTGCGATCGTTTTAAAACACGAGCAGAATTTTTACCTTTCTTAAGTAGATCCACTAACTGCCGATGTTCTTCTTGAGTTAGGTTAACAGTATATTTAGCTGACATTAGCTGACATAGTGTGAAAAGTTTTTTTTAGACTATATTCACACTTAGAAACTCACCTGTCAAAATAAAGTTAGCTGACTACTACTAAGAAATATTAAAATTTCGGTTACAATAATGCTGCATTAACTGTTACCGAATCTGGGAACGGCAACACTAAAAATGCCTATTGTAAAGTGGTGGATGCCGTTATTGCAGTTTTTCCCAACGAAAAGCTGCTGCTACCTTGCTATTACTTTACCCAAACCAGAGTTCTCATTGGAGAAAGTCAGACTCTACAAGCTTCCTGCCCAAGTGGCTATCAAAGGAATCAAGCCTCTGTCTAAGAGTAGCAAACGTGGTTAATGCGAGGTAATTACGCAGATGGCGGTGACAACAAAGGTAGTCCCAGCGGCTTTTGGCTTAGGGATAGCGGGTATTGCAGTTTGCCCATTCCGATTAATATCGGGAAAAGTAGCTTAGGGATATTTGTCCGTAAAATTACTAACTGTAGACAAATAGTGGTTTTTGAATCAAGCAACCTAACCTATGCCAGCGAATTCCTGGCCCGAAGAAGATTCTTATCAAGAGCTTGATCCGCTCAACTCCTTGTTGTCTGACCTATCAGTAGATGAGGAGTCAGTGTTAGAGACAGATTCTATGTCTCTACCATCCCGGTTTCAAGGTCGTAGAGGCAAAGCAGCTCTAGTCTTGACTATCGTCTGGAGTGGCACGATCGCTCTACATTTAGTTTCTTGGGCTTCCATATTTATTCTAGGACTGACCACCATTCTAGGATTTCATGCTTTGGTGGTAGTGTTTACTAAATCCCGTCGCTATCCAAAAGAAATACAGGGAGATTTACCTTCTGTATCTGTGCTGGTGGCTGCGAAAAATGAGGAAGCGGTAATTGCTAAATTAGTCAAAAATCTTTGTAATCTGGAATATCCAGGTGGGCAGTACGAAATTTGGATAATTGACGATCGCAGCAGTGATAGCACGCCACGTTTATTAGCAGAACTCCAACAGAAACACGACCAACTGAAAGTACTAAGACGTTCAGCCGAAGCTACTGGTGGCAAATCGGGGGCGTTGAATCAGGTATTGCCGCTGACAAAGGGCGACATTATAGCAGTATTTGATGCTGATGCCCAAGTAACACCAGATTTGCTGCAACAGGTAATACCTTTATTTCAAAGAGAAAACGTGGGGGCGGTGCAAGTGCGAAAAGCGATCGCCAACGCTAAACAAAACTTTTGGACTAAGGGTCAAATGGCCGAAATGGCACTTGATACCTGGTTTCAGCAACAGCGGACTGCCCTTGGTGGGATTGGCGAACTGCGGGGCAATGGTCAATTCGTCCGACGTTCAGCCTTGGAAAGCTGCGGTGGCTGGAATGAAGAAACCATTACCGATGATTTGGATTTGACAATCCGCTTACATTTGGACAAATGGGATATTGAGTGTGTTTTCCATCCAGCGGTGCAAGAAGAAGGAGTGACAAGTGCAGTTTCACTTTGGCATCAGCGCAACCGTTGGGCAGAAGGCGGTTATCAGCGCTATTTGGATTATTGGGATTTAATTCTCAAAAACCGGATGGGAGGGCGTAAAAGCTGGGATTTGCTGATTTTTCTGCTGATCATGTATCTCTTACCCACAGCAGCAGTCCCAGATTTATTAATGGCGATCGCTCGTCATCGTCCACCAATGTTAAGTTCCATCACAGGCTTGTCCATTTCTATGTCGATGGTAGGGATGTTTACAGGTCTGAAGCGGGTACGTCAAGATCAAAAATTCCCACTTTCTACATATCTTATAATGCTGGTGCAAACCCTGCGTGGCAGTTTATATATGTTGCACTGGTTAGTCGTCATGAGCAGTACTACTGCCCGGATGTCGGTAAGACCAAAGCGCCTAAAATGGGTAAAAACTTTGCATACGGGGAATGGAGAATAGCCCCTTTGGGGAATTCAAAATTTAAAATTTAAAATGCAAAATTACCAAAAATAATTTTGCATTTTTTTATTCATCATCCACGTCTGCTTCCTCTACCCACTCAGGTGTAGTTACGGAATCGGAGAATTCTGGGAAATCATCTGCAAAACGGATAATTTGTCCGTTGAAAAATTCTGCTAGACGTTGAGCTGCGATTGCTACTTCGTCAGGTTCCCAATCAGGTGCGGGTGTTTGTTTTGGCGGCACAGGTGAAGTTTGCACCGCATGAACATTCGCCCCATTTCCATTTACACCATTTCTATTTGCCCCATTTCCGTTACTTGCTGCTGAATCAGTTTTTAGTGGTGCTGGTGGTGGAGTTGCTGGCTGTGGTACTAGTGCTGGAGGCGAAATTTGCTGGTTGTAACTGGGAGTTGGTGGCTGCTGAGGGCGAGTAGAATCTTTTGGGAGAGAATTTTTTTTGGCTGAGGTAGAGTTTGAAGAAGTTCCTTTTTCTATATTTATCTGAATTTCACGCTGGAAAGTCTGCTGGAAAGCTGCCGTAATCATCGGTAGATAAGATT
>CAXUOL010000396.1:0-6439 GCA_964252435.1 uncultured Nostoc sp. | reverse complement strand
ATGGATATTTTGAAGTGCCATTTCATTACACTGGGGTAATTAGTGGTATTTGGTCGAGCGCCAATGGTAATGCTTTAGTTAGGGAGTTGACTTAAATGCCTTTGTTTAATTTGGAGCCGATAAATTTAATTTCACCTCAATTCATCCAATTGCTAGATAAAAAAGATTCTGGCATCAATGGTGGGTCTGCGGTTGCTAATAGCTGGGAAAACAAAGTTGTTAATACGATTAGTATTGATGAAACGGGGCTTGTCTCGCTTTTAAATAATGTATTTACTTTACCTGCCGGAGCTTACGAAATAGCTGTATCGACTACTTTTTATAGATTAGCCGATACAAAGCTTAGAATTCAAAATCTCGACGATAATACTACTTTGTTGTATGGCGTAAATGCTTATTTTAATCCTAGTAGTGACGGCGGGGCATTGCAAGCTTTACTCAGCGGTAAATTTAGTATAGATAATGCAAAGCAGTTAGCACTGCAATATTGGACAAAACCAGCCACCAACATTAATCAATATAATTTTGGGGGTAGCGTAAGCGATGGATCACCAGAAATTTATACTTGTATTAATTTAAGAAAGGTAGGATAAAACTTGAACAAATGCCTACTGGACAATCAACAATAGCTACCACATCAAGCCCAGTAATTACAGTAACCCTTGAATCAGTTGGCGTGTTCACCGGCATTCTGGTAAGTATTTCTGTATTAGCTACCTTAGCAATAAAGCTAGTTAGTAATCTAAACAGTATTTCAAGTTCTATTACCCAAATCAAAGAAGACTTGAAAGAACACGCTAACAATGCCGAAAAAATTAGAGATTTAGACAAAAGGCTAGACTTGCACATCCAAGATTACATTAACCGAAAGGATACTGTAACCTTGTTGATTGCTCAAGTATCGCAGACGGTCGATCACCGAACAAACCGTTTATATACGTCTATGAAAGACATTGAAAATTTCTTGCAAAAGCAAGGGAATTTTAAAATTAGAGAATTTCAAGATTTACGCAAAATGGAAGAGGAAGATCCATTTAGTAAACTTTAATTTCTTTTCGGGAATACTATTAACCAATTACACAAAACTTTGATCCATATTATGTCTAAGTCAACACTGAATACACTTTCTACTATTCTTGGATTAATTGCTGGCAGTTCCAGTTTGCTTGGTGGCACTGGATTAATCAATCACCAAATCGCAGGTACTATTGGCGGGCTAGCGACTGCTCTACTAGGATATTTGGTACAACAGCCGGCAGTCGGCGAACAACAAGCACAGCCGAAGTAACTCACTATGGAGTTTCTTGTTGGTTGTAGATTGAGAGCCATCGATCTAAAGTGACAAACACCTCAGACTTTTGATTTTTATCCCACATCCACCAGCCACCAGCTAATGCGGCATAGAAGTTAAAATCAGCTATTTCTCTTAAGGTCAGATCATCCGAGCATGATCTGACTTTTCTCCATAAGAGAAATTCTAAACCTGAAGCCCAACGAGCCGACCACATTCTTTCTGAGAAGCTGGTCATCATGTCCCAGATTATTTGTTTTGGGTCTTCTGCTAGAGTTTGGGACACAGTAGTTAGGAGTTAGGAGTTACTAATTATGAATTATGAATTGATTGGACTGTTAATCGGTCTTCTTCTAGGCGTAACGGTTTGTATCCTGCTAACTCCCCCGCTTCTGTTGCCAATTTTATCAGTGCTAGACTTATTGCTAAAAGCTCTATTTGAGATTTTTCTTCTAGTCCCAGACCTTTCTTCAACCCTTGGTAGCTTTCATTTTGAAGCCGCAGTAGTTTTTCTATATCGGTTTCACTCATTTGGGGATTCACCGTAGACAAGTTTTTTAATATTCCGCATGGCTCAAGTAGGAGTAAACTACGACATAGTTTACTTGGTAATACTGAGCAATGTATAGAAAGACTAAAAGATTTACTGCTATTTTTCTATTGGTGTTGTCTCTGGTTGTTTCTATCAACTTTTCTGCGATCGCTCAAGATAGTTCAGGTATCCCTTCTGTGAATTTTGCATCGTCTCGCGCTTGTTATGTTCCTGCAAATCTCAGAACTGAACGAGTCATTGCTGATAACGATCGCAGCCAAGTTAAGATGGGCGATCGCATTAGGGTAAAAGTTAAAGGATTGTCAGCAGCAGCCACAAGTGCAACCCCTAAAGGCAATTCATTCGATCCTCGCCAATTAGTGTTGTACCTGAATGGCTATCAGCTAGAGAATGTCCACGGAGAACCAGTCAGCGTCATGGAGGAGGGTGAAGATCAAAAGAAAACTCTTAATAATGATTGGTTAGCTTTTCAGCTTGAACGTACTGATGTATCTGAAACTGCATGGAATTCGCTACTTGGTGGCAGACCTAAATATAGTATTAATGCGATCGTTGGGGTCGGCTGTCCTGGCAAAGTTGCGATTCTGGTGAGCGATCCTTTCTCACCTCCTCAATTAAAAATAGTTCTGTTTTCGTGGCGATTCTGGCTGTGTCTGCTTCTAGTTATAGCTATTGTCTTGATATTTATCAGATATGGTCGAGACAGTCTACGTAGCCCTGGAATAGAAGGAATTTACTCTAAAAAAGAACTAATCAATGGTCAGGAAGCGTTGATTACAAAAGAGTTTATACCTGAAAAGGAAGCTCGTTCGGGAATTGCGAAGTTTTTTCTTGGTTCAAATGAAGAGTATAGAAATCCCTTCAGCTTATCGATATCTCAACTTGCTTTCTGGACATTTCTGATTTTTTCTGCTTACCTGATTATTTACGGCATAACAGGAGATTACACCAATATTTTAACTGGACAATCACTAGTTTTATTAGGAATTAACTCTGTAACTGCATTTGGTACTTCATTAATTGATGGGCAGGGTAATGAGAAAAATAGAAAAGGTAGTCAAGGCGTTTCGGAAGGATTTTTTAACGATATATTATCAGATATTAATGGAGTCAATTTTCATCGCTTCCAAACATTTATTTGGACAGTTGCCATCGGACTATTTTTTGTTTGGGAGGTAATTAAAAATCTCGCCATGCCAGAATTTGATGATACACTTCTGGCGCTACAAGGAATCAGTGCCGCAACATATCTTGGACTGAGAGGGTAAGAGCAGCATGGTATGACAAAAGATCCAGAACCTGCATCCACCTTACCAGAAAATTTACAGGAAAACGATGCTCCAATTACTCCTGGCTAAATCTTAGAGAGTCATCTGGTGCATTAGATGTTGAATCTTTGGCTAGTTTTGAAGGTTTGTAGTAAGCACTTTAGTGCTTAGAAGATAAGGACTGAAGTCCTTACTACGAACTTGTTAGTATGGGCAATAATCTAAAATATTAGGCTCGGCTAGATTTGCAATCATAGCTTGTATGGTAGTTCTGCACGCACTTTCAGATTTCATCGACTGCGATTTTGTTATCGGCGACTCATCTTGTGGCTATTGGTACGAAGGGCGTTGTCCGCAAAATGGCGAACGCCTAAAATTACCCCGCACTTCAATGTCCGAAGCGATCGCCCACGGACTAATGCAACATCTTACCAACAATGACTGTTATTCTCGTGAAGGCAAAATGTATGGAATCCTATTGGTTGAACTGCCTAATGGCGAACAACGGGTACTAAAAGCCTTTTCCGGTCTTTTGAATGGTTGCAATGTGGTTGAGGGCTGGGTGCCGCCAATTCCCGGACGAGACGAAGTTGCTTTCGAGGAAGCCCGTACTTTGGCTGAGTTGGACGCGATTAAGCAAGAAATTATTACCTTGAAGCAACTGACCGAACGCCAGCAGTATGAAATCCTGTTTAATGACTTTGAGCAGCAGTTACAAGCAATGAGCGATCGCCATCGCTATTGCAAATATCAACGACAGGAAAAACGTCAGCAACTCTGCAATACACTTTCTCCCGAAGCACTCACGATTGCCCTTGAACAACTCGACGAAGAGAGTCGTCAGCAGGGAATTGAGCGACGACAACTTAAACGCCAGCAAAATGCTGTATTACATCCCCTCCAGCAGTTAATTACAGCGACGGATGCGCGAATTAGTGAACTGAAAAAACAGCGTAAAGCACTTTCTTGTCAATTGCAAGCTCAAATGCACGCTAGCTACAGCCTGACTAATTTTTCCGGGCGATCGCAATCATTGCAAGAATTGATGCCAGGAGGTTCGCCCACTGGTACAGGAGACTGTTGTGCCCCAAAGCTGCTTCACTATGCGGCTACACATAATCTTAAACCCCTAGCAATGGCAGAATTTTGGTGGGGTGCGTTTTCCGTAAATCAGGATAAAATTCCGGGAAAGTTTTATGGAGCGTGTGCCGAGCGATGTCAGCCATTGATGGGGTTTTTGCTCTCAGGCTTGAAACCTCCCTTCTCTACTAGGGAAAAGGGAGTAAGAAGCCCCTCCCCTGATCGGCTACGGTGTATACACAAGTCCTTCTCACCCCCTCTAACTCCCCCTTGGCAAGGGGGAGAACCGGAAACCAGATATTTCCTCCCTTTGCAAGGGGGGATTAAGGGGGGTAAATCCACATTACCAAGATGTGTGTACACCGTAGCTCCTGATTGGGGAGAGGTCACTTTACCCATTATTTATGAAGATGAATGGTTGATTGCTATAAACAAACCTGCTGGATTACTTTCAGTACCCGGTCGTTATCGCGATCGCCAAGATAGTGTCTTGAGTCGCTTACGTCATTTGTTACCTGATGGCATGGCGCTTATATCTGTGCATCGCTTAGATCGAGAAACTTCCGGGATTTTGTTATTGGCACGCGATCGCCAAACCCATCGGCAACTCAGCCAGCAGTTTCAGCAACGCCAGGTTCACAAGGTTTATGAAGCCATACTTTCCGGTGCTGTAACAGTTGAGCAAGGTAAAATTGACTTGCCACTGTGGGGAGATCCTGAAAATCGCCCTGAGCAAAAAGTTGATTGGCAGTACGGTAAACCTAGCTTGACACACTTCCAGGTTATAGCCAGAGAAGGAGACTACACTCGCGTAGAATTTACGCCACTAACAGGACGCACTCATCAGTTGAGGGTTCATGCAGCCGATCCGCGAGGACTTGGGATAACTATTTTAGGCGATCGCCTTTATGGATGCTGTGCAGTTACTAGTCGGTTACATCTGCACGCTAGGGAACTTCGCTTCGAGCATCCGCAGTTAGAAAAAACCCTGCATTTACAAGCAATTACGCCCTTTTGACCAAGAAAAGGGTGTGGGTGTATGTTTTGTATTCTCCCAAAGTTCTTAGTTTTAACTGTGCAACCCCTACACCCCTAGTTTTTGACGAGTCATATTATGAAAAACCTCAAAGAGCTAAAGCTACGCTTTGTCTCTCCTAACAGCTAGCCTATTGCTTTTTAAATTTGTATGTGATAATTTTTGCTTGTAGTTAATTCAACGGTTATCCGACCGAATTACAGTACTTACAGAAATTAATATAACAGCTAAGAGGCTTACCAATAAAAATATTCAATTACAAATGGTTGTGAGACACCCCACAAAATTGGATAATTTATTCCTTGGAAATCCCTAAATCAGAGGTAAAGACAAGAGTGCTGGAGTTGACCTCTAGACTCTCATTCTTGTCTTTTCTTTAAGAAAAGGAGTAATAAAGGAAGCTGAGTAAAGGGATTCTCCTAGTCCCCAGTCCCCAATCTGGCGATCGCAAATCTAAAATTCAAAATTACATGACTAAAGTATTCATTCTCGATGCCAACCAACAACCGTTATATCCAGTACGCATCAGCCATGCTAGGCTGCTATTATCACAAGGTAAAGCTACCGTATTCCAGCGATATCCTTTTACTATCATTCTGAAGGAGTCCCTTTCTCATCTAAAACTTGAGCAACTTGGCTTTAAAATAATTCGTAATACTCGCCAAGAACGAGAAGCAAGCTACGTAATTCGTAATTCGTAATTGAATTTTTAAACTACGAATTACGACTTAGCAATTAGTTAATCTTAGTCGCCTCCTAAACAGAGGAATGAATATAGATGACGAACCAGACTATTTTAGAACCGTTACCAGAAGACCAATGGTTTATTGAGAGCCAGGAACTACGATCCTTTGTAGCAATAGTGCAAGAAATTAGCGCTAGCACTGTTGGCGATCGCCCACAAACTCTCGCTAGACTAGAACCCTATTTTCAAGAACTCCTTGCCCAACAGCAATGGCTACCTCAAAAGTTTGCCCAAGTCAATCCTGAAAGCCGGATGGGTGGCGGTATTGGTCAATGGCTGCTTTATCGCGCTAAAGACCGTTCCCTGTCAGTATTCAGTTTGGTGATTCCCCCAGGTTCCACAACTCCCGTCCACGACCATTTAGCCTGGGGATTGATTGGTTTATACAAAGGTAATCAAGAAGAAACACTCTATCGCCGTGTAGATAGCGGTGAAGCCGAAGGACACGCACAATTACAAGTAACTG
>CAXUOL010000395.1:0-6440 GCA_964252435.1 uncultured Nostoc sp. | reverse complement strand
GATTAAGCCATTCTATAGCTAAACCTTGATTAATTGGTCGATGTTGGCGTTGTATCAAATATTGTTCGAGATTCAACCCCTCAATTTTTTCCATTACTAAACAGTGTAAAGGCTCATCTACATTGTTTGGCAAAAAAGTAAAGTATTCATTTACCTTCGGGATACCTGGATAGTCTAACTGGCTCAAAACTTGGGCTTCTTGCTGAAATAGCGATACAGCTTCTGGGTGATTGTGCGTTATAATCTTTAAAACTTTATTGGTACCATTGCGTTCAACCACCTCATAAGTTCTGCTAAATCTCCCATTCCCCAAGAGACTAATTACCTGGTAACGTCCCTCTAGTAACAATTCGGAACTGCAACTCTGGCAAAACAAGATATTACCATAATTTTGGGGTTGCGGACAGTGAGGATTGATACAAAAAGTCATAGTTTTTCAAAAATTACTGTAAGCCAAAACAATTGCATATTATTTAATAATTATCCTTTAAAATAACTGTTAATAATATAGTTTAACCTATGTGTAAATATATACTAAATCTGTGCTATAGTATTCACTATAAATAAAAAATTACATAGATATTATTAAAAGGCTCCGAACAATAATTACAGTGAGAAAGCTTAGATGATTAAGCTGCGTGGCTCTAGAGGTATTAACTGGGATATAAGTCGTCGCCAATTTATAAAATATGGCTCAATGGCGCTTGGGACTGGTACACTGGCAGCTTGTGTAAGTAATATCAAAACGACATTTACTAATTCCGCATCAAACCCAAAAACTAAAGGCGGACTGGATAGGGTTATATTTAACCTAAGTTGGGTAGCAGAAGCCGAGTATGGTGGTTTTTACCAAGCATTGGCTACAGGTATTTATCAAGATTATGGCTTAGATGTCACCATTAAACAGGGTAGTCCTCGGGGCAACTATAATTTATTGTTGATGGGGGGAGCCGTAGATTTAACAATGGCAAACGGTGCTGAGGCACTTAATTCTGTCAAAGATGCTCTTCCAAAGGTGACGGTTGCTGCTATATTCCAAAGAGATCCACAAGTTTTAATGGCTCACCCTGGTACAGGTAACGATTCCCTAGACAAGCTTAAAGGTAAGTCAATACTTGTTGCTGCTGCGGCTGATGCTAACTACTGGCCGTTTTTAAAAGTTAAATATGGTTTTACCGATGACCAGAAGCGCCCTTACAACTTTGATATTCAACCATTCTTAAAAGATAAAAATATTATTCAGCAGGGAATTATTACTGCTGAACCTTTTGATATTAAAAAGAAAGGTGGGTTTGACCCAGTAGTAATGCTATTAGCTGATTATGGATACAATCCGTATAATTTTACAGTTGACACGACAAAGGCACTAATAGAAAAAAGTCCCAATTTAATTGAAAGGTTTGTAGATGCTTCGATTAAGGGCTGGTATAGCTATTTAGAGGAGCCGATTCCAGGTAATAAGCTTATTAAGCAAGCTAATTCAGCAATGACAGACGAACAAATTAGCTTTAGCATTCAAAAGATGAAAGAAAGCGGTTTAATTATGGGAGGTGATGCTGAACAACTAGGTATTGGTGCAATGACAGCAGAACGCTGGAAATCTTTTTTTAATAATATGGTGGAAGCTGGTGTATTTGATAAAAATCTTAATTACAAAGATGCTTTTACATTGCAGTTTGTTAATAAAGGTGTAGGTTACTATAAATCCTAAATTTAAAATATTAAATTTACCATGCTAAATGACCTTCCTGCTGTTACTCTCAATCATGTTAGCAAAGTATATACCAACGGAACAGTTGCCTTACAGAACTTAAATTTAAATATTCAAGAGTCAGAATTTGTCAGTCTTGTAGGTGCTTCTGGATGCGGTAAAAGTACGGTGCTACGTATCATTGCTGGACTTGCCAACCTCAGTTGTGGGAGTATTGATTGGAGCCAGAATCAAAAACAGCAGAAATTGGCGTTTGTCTTTCAAGATGCTGCACTTCTGCCTTGGGCTAATGTAATGGAAAATGTGTATTTACCGCTAAAGTTAGTGGGAATGCCAAAAAAAGATGCAATGATACAAGTTAAGCAAGCGCTTGCACGAGTTGGGTTAGAAAAGTTTGAGGATAACTACCCTCGTCAGCTATCAGGTGGTATGAAAATGCGAGTATCTATTGCTAGAGCATTAGTACAAAAACCTGATATGTTACTGATGGATGAGCCATTTGGTGCGCTAGACGAAATCACTCGCAGCAAGCTTAATATTGAGTTACTTGATTTATACAATCAATACGGTTGGACAGTAGTTTTTGTTACGCATAATATTGATGAAGCCGTATACTTATCAAATCGCGTACTTGTGATGAGTTCAAAACCCGGATGTATAGTAGGAGATATCAAGATAGAGACACCATATCCCCGTAACAAAGCATTTCGCAGATCATTAGAATATAACGAATATTGCCGTGAGGTTGCCGAAGCTTTAAGTGAAGCAATGGGCGAAACATTTCAAAATTAGCAAGTAAGAATTAAGATAGTGTTTGTTCGGAAATTCAAGTTTGAAAAATTCTTTAATAAACTAATTAATATTGATGTTTTAGCACCGACGGCAGTAGGTATAACAGTATTAGTATTGTGGGATATTCTAGTAAGAGTAACAAATTTACCACCTTATATACTTCCAAGACCAATATTAGTATTCAAAACTTTAATAATAGACTGGAAGGAGCTTTTCTTATCATTACTAATTACACTGCAAATAACTGTAGTCGCATTTGTTGCTGCGGCTATCTCTGGCTTACTCATCGCAATATTATTCACTCAAAGCAAATGGATTGAAAGGAGTCTATTCCCTTATGCAGTTATTCTACAAACAACTCCTATTATTGCGATCGCTCCCCTAATCATTCTCTGGCTCAAAAATAATACCTTCGCTGCTTTGGTTGTGTGTGCTTGGATTGTGGCATTTTTCCCCATTGTTTCCAACACCACAATCGGACTCAAAAGCACAGACAAAAACTTACTCAATCTGTTCAAACTTTACAAAGCTTCCCCGTGGCAAATATTAATATATCTCCGGCTACCTAGCGCAATGCCCTATTTCTTAGGTAGTTTAAAAATCAGTGGTGGACTATCATTAATAGGTGCAGTTGTAGCAGAATTTGTAGCGGGTACTGGCGGAGTCAAAGCGGGGATAGCTTATCGTATATTAATTTATAGTTATAATTTACAAACTCCCAGGATGTTTGCGGCTTTATTTCTCACTACGGGGTTAGGTGTCCTGATATTTATTGCCTTGAGTGCTTTATCTGACTTCATATTAAATAATTGGCATGAAAGTGTTGTAAAAGATGAAAACTAATCGTCTTGTCCAAACAATACAGTTGCCAATTTACGAGGGTTCAACACTTGTGGAAATAGGATGAATACGAACTAAAGAGGTAAGCTTGGCACAGTGATGCCAGCTATGAAAATTTGGATCACCACATCTGGCTTGGCATTCCCAAGTAACTGCTGCTCTTTCAGTAACGCTTCTTCTACTCACCTGCCTTGTTCACGAAATCGCTAAAACAATAAATCGTCTTTTCGTTCTTTCGCTAAATGACGAATCTTGATTAGCCATGATTATCTGTCCAGTATTTAAAAATCCGTTGCAATAGCTCGACTTGGGTACAACCGTAAGTAGCAGCCGCAATCTTAAAATCCTTTTTAAACTCGGCAGGTACTTTAAAATTCAGGTTGGAAATTTCACCTGGATCGGGCTTCTCCAAATTATCTTTTGTTTCCTTAATGCTAGGGGGTTCACCTTTGCTTGGTTTGCGAGGTGGTGGAGGTGGTTTAGTTGACATAATTAGGACTCTTGCTCACTCAACAAATCAATAATTCCTTGGGCTACTTGTTCTGCCCGTTGTTTTAAGGTTGGAAACGTGACCTCAGAAACAGCACGACCGTTATCACTTGCCTGACGGTAAGCAGTCTTTTCGGGGATTGAGCCAGCCACTGTGACATATCCAGCTTTATGAATATATGATCTGCCCTCCTCAATTTCATTCTCCCGATCGCCGACTCGACATAAAACAAAAACAATTTTATCCGTAGGAATTTTGGCATTTACCAATTCATGCGCCAACAGTACAGACGGTTTGAGATCATCCAGTGATAAACCAGTGGGTAAGACAAGTAAATCACTTGCACGGGCAATTTCTAGAGTGCCTTGCATAGAATGCGGTGGCCCGTCCATAACCATGAGGTCATAAACCGAGGCGTGTTTCAGAGCTTGAGCAACAGTGCGGAATGGTTCAACAGCAATCTCCGGCTGGATACCATTGACTGAGCGGCGTTGTTTCCAATCCGTACTCGTACCTTGAGAAATATCTAGGTCGGCAATTTTTGCATCCCAGCCAGCAGCAGCATATTCACGAGCAATGAGCCGAGCAAGGGTGCTTTTACCTACCCCCCCTTTTTGAGAAATAACACCCACCAATACGGTCATCAAATTTCGTCCTTTCGCCTTATAACGAATTAGTTATATCGTGTTTTCGCTTAATCGTACAGAGAGATTTCGTTTAAGCAAGAATTAGCGATTTAACGAAATAACGATTTCGTCCTTCAATCAAGGCAAGGACAGTACAATTTTCCCCAAAAGGCACGGTGATCCCTATTACAACAATTTGTGAAAATTTTGTGTCAAACTTTATTTTCAATATGAGAAAAGTTTTTAGTTTTTGAATCAGAATTAGATAGCATAGAACTTCTCTCAATAAGAGTAACAATTAACTTTTCTGTAAGTTTTGATTTTTGTTCTGGAGGTTGAATCTTATTACATAATTCAATAGCTAACATAGTATCTTGGGCTTTAATTAATTGATGATAATAAATGTTCAACTGACTTACAGCTTTATTATAGAAAATAAAATTTACTCCTCCAATAAATTGAACAATAATTCCTGAGATACCTGAAATAATAGAAATATTTATATTTTGATTAGAACTAAAGTTAGGATATAAAACCGATAATATGGAAAATATTATTGTGCAAAAACCCACAAGAAGTAATAAAATACTTAATCTAAAACTGTTTTTTGCTTGATTCTGATTAATTCTATAATACTCATTTATTTGATTTAAATTTAACAGTATAATATCTGAAATACTTTGCTCACCTTCTAGTTTTTTTAAGATTTGCTTTCTTTCATCTTGAAGTTCTTTTACAAAACTTTCATCATTTATAGGTTGTAATCTAGTTGTTATTATCTGTATTACTATTGATAATATAAGTCCATATACTATAATATTTATTAAAGGGTTATCCAAGAATACACTTATAGTATATAGCCCTATAATCCATAATACTTCTTTACTTATTTGATATTGCAAAAATTCTAAATAATTTCTTTTATTTTTAGACATAGTTATTTAAAATGTAAGTAAAAGTTATTCTCAAATTTACTTTCTTTTTATTGGTATATAAAAAAGTAATTAAAAATATAATACATGAGTATGGCAATCCTATTACGCTATCAAACTCCTCCTGAATCTGATTTTTAGCAGGAAATCTCAAAAAACTATAGAGAGAAAGCTTCTAGAGAAAATATTGCCTTGTACTGAGGTGAAATGAGCAGTCATACAGAAAGTTATATTAATAACTCGTGGCTCTTGTGGGATGCAGGATCTAGTCGGCTCAACCATAAACTTCATGCCCGTAAGAGCCACCGACTCCCAAGGCGAAGCGGTCACGAGTTCGTCGGTTCAACATGAGGTCATCTACTTAAACCGCGCCCCCGTTGGTTTTGCTCTCGTATCTCTTGCTGCTGTTCAATAAGAATCTCATTCCAAGTAAGCCCACTTGGTGCAATTCTTTTAGCCTGGGGCAGCATTTCCTGAACGACTTGGGCCGCTTCATTGCCCAGATCATCATTATTAAATGCCACCCCAATCCTGCTGATATTTTTAAGTACCTCAAGGGGCAAATTATTCGGGTCATCCACTGCCATGTACATTGTTCTAACTGGTGGTTGCCCCTTGTGTCCTTTTCTGTCAATCTCTGCCATTGACAACGCATCAATGGGGGAGTCACACAAGAATACTCTCTCGATTTTGTCGTCTGCCTCTCCACCCAATTTCAGATGAAACCAGCCCTCGGAGCGATCGCCTCCGGCGGGGCGTAGCCCATCGCTGTCAGGATACTTGAAAGCACGATTGTCAAGACGTGCGGTGTCCCAAACCAGTGCGCCTGACTTTTCACCGTTCAAAGAGCGCTTGATAAACACAACCTGAGCCTGTTGATCTATATAAGCCAACCCCTGGCGTTGTAATGGTTGCACAAGGAAATTGGTTATACCGCGTTGCTGAGTAACTGGAGTTTAGACTAAAAGCGATATGAGAGAACGCAAACCAAATGGACTGGAGTTTAGACTAAAAGCGATATGAGAGAACGCAAACCAAATGGAATTAGA
>CAXUOL010000394.1:2411-6467 GCA_964252435.1 uncultured Nostoc sp. | reverse complement strand
TACTGTCACTTCTGGTTTTCAAACTTTGATGGGTACGGCAACTGCTGGCATCGGTGCTAATACTGCGAAAAAACAGTTAGTTTCTACTGCTGAAGATATTACAGCCGCAGTCCGGCGGGAATTAACTTCAGGTTTTGATTCTGAAGGTATTAAAAATACCCTCCAAAGTTCTTTAGGTTCTCTGCAATTGCCAAAGCTGGATATCAAAGAAATTCGCAGTCAATTTGACCAGCTTCTTAAGGATACAGATTTGCAATCTGTTGCTAACAGCGACCTTTTACAAAACATTGATCGCCAAACATTTGTTGATTTAATCAGCAGCCGTGGTGATTTATCTAGAGAAGATATCAATAGTATTGCTGACCAATTTGAAGGTGCATGGCAACAAGCTTTAAATCGCAAAAATCCTACAGAACAAGTAATTAATTTACTCAAATCTGCTACTCCTGAAGAACTTAATTCTGAGCAATTAGGTGAACGGCTTCAAGAACTGGTTACAATCGGAGGCGGTAATGGCAATGGTGTAATCAAGCAAGCTATTCGATATGGCTTAAGTGCCGCTGCCCCAGCAGTTCTGGAACGGGTAAACCTTTCTAATATCGATGTGAATAAAATTACAACTCAGTTGCAAAAACTGAAAGAAAAAGTTCAAGATGTCGATGTCGAGCAAATCACAGAACAATTTCAAAAGCTTAGAGAGGAAGCAACTGAGCAAGTATCTGCAAAATTACCAATATCACTGGAAAACGCAATTAAGGCAGATGTAGAAGACTACATATTGCATTCGTTCCCTTGGCACTTCAATCGAATTACCTTAGTAGATGAATTTAAAGAAGTCATCTATGACGTAAATGCAGATCCGACAACTGTGAGACGAGAGTTGGAAGAAATCAATCAAGAATATTTCACCAACTTACTAAAGCAACGTGGTGATATTAGCGAAGCTAGGGTGAAAGAAATTTCCGAACAAATGGAAAGCGATCGCCTGGAAGTTTTAGAAACTGTCAAACAGGCCGAAGCACGAGAAAAAGGGCAAGATTTCCGCAGCCGCATCGAAGATTATCTGCGTTCAACGGGTAAAGACGAACTCAATCCCGAAGGTATTGAACGGGACTTTGGCAAGTTGCTGGACGATCCACAAGCTGGTTTTGAAGATTTAAGTAGCCGCTTCGGGCAATTTGACCGCGATACTTTTGTACAATTGCTCCAACAGCGTCAAGATATCAGCGAAGAGGAAGCTAATAATATTGTTAGTCAACTCGAACGCAACCGCGATAATTTTTTGAATCGTGCTAGGGAATTGCAAGAACAAGCAAAAGCCAAAGCCGATGAACTCCGCCAAAAAGTTGAAGAATATCTGCAAAATACTAATAAAGACGAACTCAATCCCGAAGCTATCAAACGCGAGTTTAAAGTTTTACTAGACGATCCCCAAGCCGGAATTAGCCTTTTGCAATCGCGCCTATCGCAATTTGACCGCGACACCCTAGTAAAATTGCTCAGTCAGCGTCAAGATTTAAGTGAAGAACAGGTAAACCAAACTCTCGATCAGCTCGAAGCAGTCCGAGATAGTATTTTACAAGTACCGCAACAAGCGAAAGAACAGTACGAAAAAACTACAAAAGCGATCGCGCAATATCTCCGCAATACCAACTTGGAAGAACTTAATCCAGAAGGTATCAGAGCCGATTTGGAAAAATTACTCGACGATCCTCAAGCTGGAGCCTTAGCACTGCGCGATCGGTTATCTAATGTCGATCGAGAAACCTTGGTTAAACTCGTCAGTCAACGCGGCGACTTGAGCCAAGAGCAAGTTAATCAGCTTATTGATCGCGCTCAAGATGCCATTGGTGATATCCTGAGAGCGCCACGACGTTTAGCCAAGCGTACCACTCAACAAGCTTTAGATTTTGAAGCCAATCTCGAAGAATATCTGCGTAATACCAACAAAGAAGAACTCAACCCCGAAGGAATCAAACGCGATTTACAATTGCTGCTGTCTTCTCCCCGCGCTGGAATTGGCAATTTAAGCGATCGCGCCGCGAAATTTGACCGTTCGACAATTGTGGCGCTATTATCCCAACGTGAGGATATCTCAGAAGAGGAAGCTAACCGAATTGTGGATCAAATTGATTCGGTTCGCAGCTCGATTGTTGAACAATTCCAACAGATTCAGCAAAAAGTGCAATCAGTGCTAGATGGAGTTTTTGCCAAAGTTCGCAACTATCTCAACTCCCTGAATCGTTCCGAACTCAACTATGAAGGCATTAAGCAAGACTTTGCGAAAGTATTCGACGATCCCCAAGCCGGATTTGAAGCATTGCGCGATCGCCTTAGCGAATTTGATCGTAACACCTTAATTGCTGTACTGAGTTCTCGTGAAGATATTTCCGAAGCGGATGCTAACCGGATAATTAACCAAATAGAAGCGGCGCGGGATGGCGTATTGCAACGAGCCGAACGCATCCAAAAAGAAACTCAAAAACGCTTGAAAGCGATTCAACAGCAAGCTAAAAAGCAAGCTGAAGAAACCAAGAAAACCGTTGCCAATGCTGCGTGGTGGATATTTGGGACAGCGATTACTTCCCTTTGCGCCAGTGCGATCGCAGGTGCGATCGCTGTGACTGGGATAACTTTACCTGGCTAAAATAAGTAGGTCGGCAGAATAAAACCAAACTATGTTAATAAAAATGAACAAGGCTAAAACCTTGTTGTCTCCTGCCTGGTTGTTGAGCGTAGTCGAAACACTGCTTCCTGCCTCCTGCCTTATCCCAACAACAAATATTTACGCCCACCTACTTATCTTCATCATCAGGAATTTTGAGAAATACAAAGTGGTATTCAGTCTTTATAAATGAATGCCACTTTTTTTATTTATAAAAACAAGTACTGTTGTCTGTAGTCGGCTGAGTTTGAAATTCGGCTTGCAGGAGCGCCACAACTAGTAGCAAGCGACATTATCCTTTAATTTAATATTATCTGCCTTGAAAATAAAGCATAATGCAGAATTTTGATAATTGAATAGTCGCAAAGAGAGATAAGTTTAGCTTGCCTCTCTGATAGTTTTTAGTTATTAAATTGTGCTGCGTATACATCAGAAAATCAGGTAATACAATCTCAACAGTTGCGATAATGGCACTTAATGAAAAAGATATCAGAGAATTTGAGAAGGCGAGTTATGACGCAAGGGATGTAGCGATGTCTACGATGGTCACTGAGCTTGCCGAAGTGCGGGCTACGCCTACGCACTGGTTCACAAGGCTTTTAAGTTATTGGCAATTACTTCTTTATACATAACTAGATAAATCACCAAATAAATCTCAAAAAGCAAAACCAACCCTATCTGAACAAAGGTTTCAGATTTTGTTTTAGCAAGAGGAATAAAATAAGGTTAATTACTCTTTCTTATAGATAGAAAAAATTAGGCTTCAAAGTAATACTATAGTAGTATTGTAATTATGAATATAATCAAAAGTTATAAAAGCTATGCGCTTCTGTAGGAGGAAGTTTGCTTGTGTTATGGCAGCCTACTACTGCAACCAGTAAAGACATAACGACATCACATAACTCTTGGCATAATATTGATGCCAACGTCATCAATATATCCAGTGCTTGTCAAATCTTCAAACTTAACAAAAAAGACCTGTTGCAATCAGGTGTGCGTCAGTTATTTCTTCCCAGTCGTTATTAATTTGCCTTGTTTTATCGGCGTTGCTGAATGACAGTGTAAAATTGAAAAATTCAATATTTGAAACTGTTTCCTTTACACCTTTGGGGGAAACCAAATTCGTACTCTTAATCAGCAACACCGTTTTCTGATGGGAAGGTGACGAGGTTATTTTTTACCCTCTAAGTTCAGGAGAAACTTACTAATGGCAATTGTCAACGGTACCATTTTTAATGATAACAATACCATCAACGGTTCCCCACTTATCTTTCGTCCTGCCCTAAATGGAGGTGCTGGCAGCGATATCCTTAACGGCAATGCCGGCGACGATATTCTTAACGGCAATGCCGGCAGCGATATCCTTAACGGCAATGCCGGCAGCGATATCC
>CAXUOL010000394.1:0-2311 GCA_964252435.1 uncultured Nostoc sp. | reverse complement strand
CTTAACGGCAATGCCGGCAGCGATATCCTTAACGGCAATGCCGGCAGCGATATCCTTAACGGCAATGCCGGTGATGATACCCTAAATGGAGGTGCTGGCAGCGATATCCTTACTGGCGGTGCTGGGACTGATTCTCTTACTGGCGGTGCTGGCAACGATGTTTTCGATTTCAACTCAGTTTCAGATAGTCCTACTGGTTTGTTACGGGATGTTATCACTGACTTCGTTGGAAACGGTATCTTTGCAGGCGATCAAATCAATCTATCTACCATTGATGCTAACTCCAGTGTAGCGGGCAACCAAGCCTTCACTTTCATCGGGGCTAACGCATTCTCAGCTGCCCGTCAGGTTCGTTATTCAGGAGGTATTCTTCAAGCTAACATTGATGGGGATCTGTCGGCTGAGTTTGAGATTGGACTGACAGGAGCACCACCACTAGTAGCAAGCGATATCATTCTCTAATCTATATAGATATCTTGCAAAAGCGCTTCACACTCTACTTCTAAGACAAGCGCTTAAGAGTAGAGTTCTTATTTTTGATTGATACAAGAGGTGTAATAAGGAAGTTAATTATTCTTTTTTTTATAATTTTTTATAAATAGAAGAAAGTAAGCTGGAGGGTAATACTAGACTATTGTTATTCTGAATACATTAGTGATGTCATAAACTCTATATAATTACGTAGAAATAAATCTACTTATTCCCTGCTATTTCCAACTTAAACGACTAAAAACATCAGGTACAAGGACATCAAATGATTTTTGATACAACCTTGATGTAAACATCATCAAATACATCTAGTACTTCTTAAAAATTCTCAAAAATTCTCAAAAATTCAGACTTAATAGTAAAGACCTGTTCCAATCAGGTTTGGTTCAAGAATATATTCCCACTCTTGATCTTTTTGCCTTGTTTTGTCGCCATTGCTGAATGAAAGTATGAAATTCCTAAATTCCATGTTTGAAATTGTTTGTTTTATGCCTTTGAAGCAAACCAAATTTATACTCTTAATCAGCAATGCCGTTTTATAATGGGGAAGTAAAGACGTAATTTTTTCCCCCTCTAAGTTTAGGAGAAACTCATCAATGGCAACTTCATTATCAAGCTTGTTGGGTAGCGGCAATCTTAATGTCAGCTCTAGTAGTCATAGCAGTAGTAGCAATAATGGTCAGACCGATATCCTTAACGTTACTAGTGGCAACGGTACCCTTATAGGTGGTAGTGGCACCAGTATCCTTAACGCTGGTAATGGCAATGATAGCCTCTTTGGTAATGCTGGCAACGATGTTCTGAACGGTGGTGGTGGCAACGATAGGCTCAATGGCGGTACTGGCAAAGATGTTCTCTTTGGCAGTACTGGCAATGATACTCTCATCGGCGGTGATGGGGATGATACCCTGGCTGGCGGTACTGGAAAGGATATTCTCACTGGAGGATCAGGTAATGATATTTTCGACTACAACTCAACTTCTGATAGTCTACTTTCGTCACGTGACTTAATCACTGACTTTCGTGGAAACGGTAATTTGCCAGGCGATCGAATTGATCTATCTACTATCGATGCCAACTCCACTATTGGGGGCAACCAAGGTTTCACTTTCATTGGGAGTGGCCAATTTACCGCACCTGGTCAAATCCGTTATTCTGGAGGTATTCTGCAAGGGAACACTGATGGAAATCTATCGGCTAATTTTGAAATTCGGCTTATAGGAGCACCACAAGTAGTGTCAAGTGACCTCATCCTTTAATTTAATATTCCTGCCTTGAAAATAAGGCAGGAGGCAGATCGCTTTTAGCGTCTCCCTTTGGGAGAAGGCAGAAGGCACTAGAGAATGAAAATATCTCTTTCCTAGTCCTCAGTTCCTAGTCACTATTTTCAAGGCAGATATAATTTTGAAGAAGAACTCTGGTGCAAAGTTAGAGTGTCTCCAGCTTTGCACCGGAATCAATATCAATATACTGAGCTATAACTGAGCTATAAACGTAGAAAGTCAGAGCCTCAACTTGCGGCAATGGCTTTTTTTCATATTTAAATTCGTATTACTATCCCTAGTATTTCCGGCACTCTAGATGCCTAACACACATTGAAGAAGAATTCAGCTATTCTGAATGAGCTAAACGCCCCGCTACCGCTAACAGGAGCGGAGCCGGAGACGTTTCCGTTGCTCCGGTCAGAATCAAGACGCGACTCGAAAATACTCGCTACCGCTCCGCTATCGCAGACTCGCTCTAAGCGTTCGCGTAGCGTCTCCAAGAGAAGCCATGCCGTTCGCGTTAGCGTCTCCTTTAGGAGAAGGCTTTACGCTGCGCT
>CAXUOL010000393.1:0-6474 GCA_964252435.1 uncultured Nostoc sp. | reverse complement strand
TTAGGAGTTAGGAGTTAGGAGTTAGGAGTTAGGAGTTATTCTCCCCTCTGCCCCATTCAGCACTCTTGAAGGGCATGGGGCATGGGACATTGGGCATTGGGTATTGATACTCGTAAATGAGTCTTTGAACTCCATTAATGAACCTTTGAACTCCATTCCTCTGCCCCATGCTTAATGACAAATGACAAATTAGGTAAACCTAGATGATTAAGTTGATTGGTATTTTTCTCAGTCTGTTAATTGTGTTTGGCTGGGCTACTCCAGTCATGGCACAATCTCAAGCGCCCATTACTCAAGAACAGTTAAAACAAGGTGATGAGTGGGCAAATCAAGCGTTTATAGCTACGAATCAAGGTGACTTTGCGACGGCTGAAACTTACTGGACAAAGATTATTGAGCAATTTCCCACGAATGCGGGGGCGTGGAGTAACCGGGGAAATTCGCGGGTGAGCCAGAATAAGTTACAAGAGGCGTTGGCAGATTATAACAAAGCGATAGAACTAGCGCCAAATGTTACCGATCCATATTTGAATCGGGGGGCGGCGTTGGAAGGGATGGGAAAATGGGAAGATGCGATCGCAGACTATAATCATGTCTTAGAACTCGATCCTAACGATGCGATGGCGTATAACAATCGCGGTAATGCCACAGCAGGTTTGGGAAAATGGGATGATGCGATCGCAGACTACAAAAAATCTAATGAGATAGCCCCGAATTTTGCCTTCGCCCGTGCTAACTATGCCCTTGCTCTTTATGAAACTGGTCAAAAAGAGCAAGCAATCCGCGAAATGCGAAATATCGCCCGTAAATACTCCAAATTTGCTGATGTGCGTGCCGCCCTCACAGCTGCATATTGGGTAAATGGAGAACAAGGTGAAGCCGAAAGCAACTGGGTAGCAGCTTATGGACTTGATAGCCGCTATAAAGATATCGACTGGGTAAAAAATATCCGCCGTTGGCCACCCAGTCTAGTTACAGCTTTGGATAAGTTCTTGAAAATCCAGTAGAGGCATTGATCATGACTCATTTTGGTATCATCTGTCCTGGTGCAGCAACCGGTCCCCTCAACACTATGCTTCCCTTGGGGCAGGAACTTCAACGGCGTGGGCACCGCGTCACCCTCTTCGGCTCACTCGATACTCAATCTAAGGCACTGGCAGCAGGAATAGAATTCCAAGCAATTGGTGAAAAAGATTTTATCCTTGGCTCAACAGCAGAATCCTTTAGCAAGTTAGGTCAACTGCGTGGATTGGCTGCGTTTCGATACACTATTGACCTGCTGAAGCTTATTTCATCTCTGACACTCCAAGAGGCTCCAGCAGCAATTAAAGCAGCAGGCGTAGAAGCTTTGCTAGTAAACCAAAGTTCAGTAGAGGGAGGGACAATTGCCGAGTTCCTAAAAATTCCTTTCATTACTGTGTGCAGCGCTGTGGTGCTGAATCAAGAACCTAACATTCCTCCTTTTTTCACAACTTGGAAGTATAGCCCAGCTGCGTGGGCACGCTTACGCAACGAGATAGGTTACACGTTAGTTAATAGCGTCATTAAACCACTTAAAGATTTGATTAATGAATATCGTCGAGAGTGGAAATTACCCCTGTACTCTAATCTTAAAGATAGTAACTCTCCACTGGCTCAAATAAGTAATGCACCTGCTGAATTTGAATTTCCCAGGGAAAAATTAGCTCCTTGGTTCCATTTCACCGGAAGTTACCATACTTCAGCTAGTCGAGCAACTGTTTATTTCCCTTATGAAAAATTGACGGGTAAACCGTTAATTTACGCTTCGATGGGGACATTACAAAATCGTCTGATTTGGGTTTTTCAGACTATTGCTTCAGCTTGTGAAGATTTGGATGCTCAGTTGGTGATTTCTCTGGGAGGTTCTGCTAAACCAGAATCACTGCCAGACTTGGCAGGAAATCCTTTAGTCGTTGAGTATGCACCTCAATTAGAAGTGCTAGAAAAAGCCACCCTCATGATTACTCATGCGGGAATGAATACAACAATGGAATGTGTGAAAAAAGGAGTGCCAATGGTGGCGATTCCAGTTGCCAATGACCAGCCAGGAGTAGCAGCGCGGATTGATTGGACAGGGGCGGGTGAGCTTGTCACCCTCAAGAAACTGAATGTTCCCAGATTGAAAAATGCTATCAGGCGGGTGTTGACAGAAGAATCTTATAAACAGAATGCGCTCAGATTACAAGCAGCTACTCTCAGTGCTGGAGGGGTAAGTCGAGCTGCTGAGATTATTGAGCAGGCTGTTTCTACAGGTAAGCCTGTCTTGGCTTAAACATAATAATGAGAATGAAAAGGATGTGAGCCGAAAAAGTGCCAAGAGTCATATCTTTTCCCACAATGGTTTCAACAACTTCGATGACTGTTGGGTGCTGCACCATTAACTCGAAGATTTTCCCCTTGTAGAGTAAACCGTATATTCGTTCTCTTTGGTCATCAAGCAATACTTTTCCTAGAGGCTTTTCTTTTTCAGCAAGTTCAAGAACAAGCGATCGCGCTTCTTGGGCTTCTGTTGAACTTAATAATTCAGGAATCAGCACATAACCTTTTCCTGCAATAATTTCGTCTACCATATCTACAATATCTTTCATAGCAAATGCCTCCCTGGTAAGCTGCATTCTAAAACTCTTTAAACTGAACTAGAGCTAGTCTGAAGGATGGGCTGATTTTGAAGACGCTTCCCTTTCACCACCATCTTCACACCACCTGCTGGGCTAAATAGCAAACCCTTACGTACTGGTTGCACTGGTTTGCTATCAGCCAGTTCCATCTCCCAGTGAGATAGTACTGTCGCCAACACCAGTTTCATCTCAAACAAGGCAAATGCCATTCCAATACAGCGACGGTTCCCGCCACCAAAGGGTAAATACTCATAAGGAGAAAATTGCCGTTCCAGAAAACGCTCTGGCTTAAATTGTTTCGATTCAGGATATAAATCTTCTCGATGATGGGTCAAATAAATAGAGGGATTGAGCAAAGTACCAGGCTCAAAGTTGTATTCTCCAATTTGTAGCGGTGATTTGACCACTCGATTTAGTGCCGATATCGCCACTGGGTAAAGACGTAGGGTTTCAGAACAGACAGCATTCAAATAAGGCAATCGGAAAATAGCATTTGGATCTGGTTGTTCACCCAATTTATATAGTTCTTGCAGCAGTTTTTCCCGCACCTGTGGTAGATGATGAATCCAGTACAGCGCCCATGATAAGGAAGTTGCAGTAGTTTCGTGACCCGCCACTAATAGCGTCATCAGTTCATCACGTAATTCCAAGTCTGTCATCGGCTCTCCCGCTTCATCACGAGCAGCCATCATCAAAGATAGAATATCAGTCCGAGATGGATCGGGTTGTGCTTTGCGTTCTTGAATCTGGGCGTAGATAAGTTGATCAATTTGCTGTCGTAAACGCAAGTATTTCCCCCAGGGACTCCACGCTCCTAAATCCTGTCGCATTGATGGGAAAAGAAGCAGAATTGTTCTTAAGATAGGGATTTTGGGATTTAGGATTGCAATCAGCAGTTCATTGAGTTTCTCGTAACGTGGCCCATCTTCTAGACCAAATACAGCCTTCAAAATTACTTGGAAAGAGATTGCTTGCATTGATGGTAGAACTGTAAAGGTTTCTCCAAGCTGCCACTGATTAATCACTTGCTCAGTGATGTCGCGGATTAATTCACCATAAGCTAGCATTCGTTCCCCATGTAAGGGTGGTGTCAACAGCTTTCGTTGTCGCTGATGAGGCTTTCCTTCTAGCGCCAGTAGTGATTGGCGTCCTAATAAAGGCGATCTAATCCCTGCTGGCTCACCAGAGTCTAACTGTTTTGGATCTGTAGTAAAAATCTGCTGAATCGCCTGGGGATTGCTAATGAAAACTTGAGCAGGAGAATTTTGTCCGAGCTGAAGGGTGAAGATATCACCATAGCGTTTAGCACAGTCTTCTAGGTATTCTAAGGGATTAGTCAGCCAGTGATACGTCTGTACCCAAGGGTGAGTTTGTGGGCCGTTAGGCAGTTTTTGAAGTGCAGACATTTTTATTAATCTCCCAATGATTAAACCAAGATTCTTATCAGCCAGTCATCCATACACCTCTAGCTTGATTAATCTTAGACCACAGATTGGGCAGATGAACTTACCAATTCTTGAATCTGCCTTGGGGTCAAATCCTGCACATTACGCAAAACTACTGCTGCTCCTGCTGCTATTAGTGTCTCACTGTATGCATCACGACGCACAGCTGTTTCCTGTACATGGGGCGGTAAAACCCCTACTCCAAGCCAAGGGCGAGTAGAATCCAGACTCCGCGCTTTCTCGACGGTATACATATCTGCTACCGTATCTCCCACATACACTACAGCTATTTTTTGCTCAATTCCATTTTCTAATTCACGAACTGTAGCAAAAAGTCCAGTGGGGTCAGGTTTACCTGGTGCATCTTCCATCGCAATCAACACTGGAGATTCTAAGCCCAGACGCTTTTCCAAAATATAGTTAGCTGAACCACGAGTCGCACCGCTAAAAAATCCCCAAGCAATCCCCGCTTCGGTAAGTTGTTCTAAATAGCTAGGTTGTAATAATAAAGGTTCATTACAAATATACCCAGTAAAATTATTTGGGTCTGGGCCGCGGTAACGCGATTGAAAAAAAGCAACGATCGCACTGTAATCTAATTGCAGTTGCTCTCGGTTCTGTCCTTGGGTTTCAAAATAACGGTAAATTAATTCCTGCGATGCTTCCCAATCGTTGTTCCACACGCCTTCAGACTTTAGTTGGTCAATATCTAGTGGGGTTGGACGATATGCTTGGGTAGTAAAATATTCTACGGTATCTGCGATCGCTCGGCGATAGGAACCGCTAACATCGCGCACAACACCATCAATATCGAAAACAACGATCGCTTTTGCAGAAGTTGGCTGAGTCATGGGTAGAGAGGAAAAGAGTTTTATAATTCATCCTTTCATAAAATAGCAAGCCAACGCTCCCACTTTCTGCTGTATCTGGAGTGTTAGCCTGCGGCAAGCCCTTCTCTACGAGAGGCTGCACTAACGGGTTTGGCGTAGATATAGCGAAGCTGACACCAGGGGCAAGATAGTACAAGTTCTCCCAGGCATCATCGGTGAGAGGTTAGAGTAATTGCACTTTTGTCAAGAGGGAGCGGGAAAAGGGGATAAATCCAGCTTGGAGACTGGTTTTCGCAGGGCTTTAACTACTCCTAAATCTTGATTTTCTTTGGCAGCGAAGTACTTAATTGGGTCATCCGCCTTACCTTTGTCATAGGCGACACTAAAATGATATAAACCACGAAAAATCATCTCTAAAGAAATGCGGTCAAATGGCAGAGATAATTCGTCTGCAACCGCATCTCCCAAGTCAACTAATACGGCATAAAAGAGCCAAGTTGCCCAGACTTGTAGCTTGACACCATTAATAGAGCCAGTCCACAAATAAGACAGCCCCAATAAACGTTTAACCGAATAAAAAGCTTCTTCAATTCTCCATCTTTTTCGATATAAATCTGCCACGACATAGGGAGGTAATATCGCCGGGTCGAGGACAGAAGTAATGTAAGAATAACTAGTTTTACCAATCTTTATTTCAATTAGACGTAAAGTTAAAACTGGTGCGCCACGACGAACAGTTCCAAGTTGAATCAATCGGTCTTTAAGTAAATGATCATAGCTAAAAATTTTTAAGTATTTAATAGATGCTTTGGCTTTTAAACGAGTAATAAAATGGACTTCTTGATTAATAAGTTGTTGTAAAAACTGGAAATGATAGAAACCTCTATCGAGTAAAATTAAAGTCTTAGCAGTCACCAAATTGAGTACCGCCGCTTCAAAATTGGTGTCTGAAGCTGCCGGATTAGTGTGAAACCAAACTTCAACGGGTAAACGAGTAACTAAATCAATAACTGTACAAATTTTACCTGCAAGTTGCCCTGTTTTCAAGTTTTCCAAGCTTTTTAGCTTCCGAAATAGAGCCTCCAATGTAGACCCATCAGCTATCCATATTCGTTCAAAATTATCAAGTGAAAACTTCACACTATCTGGCAATGGCCGCCTGAATCTTTGCTGCCAATTAAATTGCAATTTCGGCAATAAATCTTTAAACTCCGCTCAAATAATTCCGAAGGGAATACTAAAAATCTTTCTGACAAAGACTGTTGAGCAACTTTAGTAACAGGACACCATAATAAACCTTCTCGTGCTAACAGACGATTCAACTCTTGAACGCCAGGAACTTGTCGCCACAACAGTGTTAGTACTGCTACTACCATTAAAGATAAATTGAGAACTCTGTCTCGTAATCCTAACTGTTTATAATATTTTTGTTGGGCAAAAACTGCTGGGGTTAACAAAGCTTCTAAGTGTTTAGCAATCGCTTCATTATCTATAGTAGGAGTATGATGTCGGTGTGGGTGGTCAGAGTTTTGTTTTGGTCGCTTGGGCATGGTGGTAAAC
>CAXUOL010000392.1:0-6478 GCA_964252435.1 uncultured Nostoc sp. | reverse complement strand
GCACCGCACATCACTTATCGCTGGTTACTCGAACAACTGGCAAGTAAAGGCTATGTTGTAATTGCTACGCCTTTCGTCAATACATTGGATCATACTGCGATCGCAAAATCCGTGCTGTTAAACTTTGACCGCACCCTCGAACGATTGCATGATTCTGGGGCATTACGCAAGCTTTACTTTCCCATCTATGGCGTTGGACACAGTATGGGCTGTAAACTCCACTTGCTGATTGGTAGCCTTTTTAAAGTAGAACGTGCAGGGAATATTTTAATATCCTTCAACAACTACGCCGCTAAAGAAGCTATCCCTTTAGTAGAGCAGTTCAATTCTACTTTGAAAATCGAATTTACCCCCTCGCCGTTGGAAACTAACAAGCTTGTCCAAGAAAGTTACAATATCCGGCGCAATTTATTAATAAAATTTAGTAATGACACCATTGATCAATCGGCAGCTTTAACCAAAATCTTACAAGAACGTTTTGATGAGATGGTGACAGCACAAACGTTACCAGGAACTCATACAACACCTTTAGGTCAAGATATTAAATGGCAAACGGGAACATCTTTTACCCCCTTTGACGCTTTAGGACAATGGTTCAAGCAAGAAGCATACCGCGACTTAAACCAGTTAAAAAGCAACATTATTTTATGGCTAAATCCTTTGGGAGCGCCATAATGTTTTATGACTGTTAAACAGTCGTAAATTCAATGAGTAAATAGAAATGAGTTATAGTGCTTCTAATTTGAGTTTAATAAAGACCAATTTTAAGAGAGAGGATTCAAAGTCTATTGCATACATAGACGCATAGCGACTACTCTACAAGTTCTCCGTTCGCGCTAGCGTCTCTCCTTCTCCCAAAGGGAGAGGCTAACGCCAAGGGAGAAGCAGTACCCGCAGGGTACAATCATCACTATAGCAGCATCTCTGTATTGATACTACTAGCTTATTAGCTCATATCATATTTTTATTTTCTATTTTGACAAAAAATTATTAATAAGTGTTTTCAACAAATTTATATGTTTCAAATACTAATAATTGATGACGATTATTCAATAAAAATACTCCTGAAAAGGATGTTGGAAAAACAGGGTTATGAAGTAGTTACTGCCAGTAGCGGCGAGGAAGGAATAGAAAAGGCACTAGCTTATCGTCCAGCACTAATTATTTGTGATTGGATCATGCCGGGGTTGAATGGTCTGGAAGTTTGCCACCGCATTAAAGCAGACACCAAATTTTCTACCACATTTTTTATTTTATTAACATCCTTAGATTCCGTTGCCGATTGCGTCAAAGGTCTAGATGCTGGTGCTGATGATTTTATCTCTAAACCTATTGAGCATAACGAATTACAAGCACGGGTAAGAGCAGGATTACGCCTGCATCAGTTAAGTAGAGATTTGCAGGCTCAAAAGTTGCTTCTAGAATCAGAAATGTCAGAAGCAGCAGAATATGTGCGATCGCTGCTACCTCTTTCTATGACTGAACCCTTCAATATAAATTTCCGATTCATTCCCTCACGACAACTTGGTGGTGACTGTTTCGATTACTATTGGCTCGATAATGACTATCTGGCAATTTACTTACTCGATACTGCCGGACATGGACTTAAAGCTACTCTTCCCTCTGTTTCAGTGCTGAATCTGCTGCGTTCCCGTGCGCTCAAAAGTCTCGATTATTATCAACCTAGTGATGTATTGAAGGCTTTGAATGATACCTTCCAGATGAATTATCAAAATGACAAATACTTTACGATTTGGTACGGAGTTTATAACCGAATCAACCGTCAGTTAATTTATGCTAGTGCAGGTCATCCACCAGCAGTTTTAGTAACTGGCACATCTCCAAGAAAGTCTGAAGTTCAACTATTGAAAACCCCTGGTATGCCAGTTGGCATGTTTCCAGAGGCAAAATATGTTGATGGGTTTTGCAATATTGAAAAATTCAGTACCCTTTATATTTTTAGTGATGGCGCTTATGAAATAACTAAATCAGATGGTACACTTTGGAGTTTGGATGCTTTTATTCAGCTACTAGTTAGCTTACAACATCCTGTTGATTGCCAACTCGATCATGTACTGAGTTATTTAATCGCCCTGAACTCCAAAGAGGCTTTTGATGATGATTTATCTATTTTGCAAATGCAGTTTGATTAATTACGTCTTGGAAACTAAAACCTGATTAAATGCGTCTTGACTGGGGAATATTTCAAATACTTTATCCATATTAGTCAGTTCAAATAATATCCTGACTTGCTCACTAATTGAGCAGAGAACAAGCTTAGTATCGGCTGCTCGCAAGGTTTTAAAAGCTAATACTAAAGCTCCCAAACCTGAACTATCCATAAACGCTACATCTTTAAAATCAACTAACACAATTTTCGCACCACTTTCTAGAATTTCAGTGATTTTTTGTCGAAAGTCTTGTGAAGTTGTGGCGTTCAAATTGCCACTGAGCTTAATAACTTTTACTTGTTCTCTCATAATTATGTTACTCTGACTTGTGTAAATAATGTTCTGATTTCGCTATTATAGAGCATTTAAAAATGCTTGTAAAATAAAATTGAAGATTAAATATTGAGTAATCATTGATAATTAATCAGGATAGATAAATATTAATTATAAAAATTTAAATCTATTTTTTTGTAATTTAAAAAAATCATTAGCTTAATTCAGGATAGTTTTTTGACTAGAAATAGACCAATTATAAATCAACCAGCTAAGTAAGTTGGCATGATAAATTTAGTTTTGTAAGAATGTTAAAATGACCGATTTATAAGCCGTTCGTTGATTTGATTTTTGATCATGTATGTTGATTTTTTAACGTCGACTTACTTGCATCTTATGGATTTAGATATATACTTACTTACATACAAGCTGAAGTTATTGTTTTTCAGATTATTTACCAAAGATTTTTGCAAAACTGAGATTCTCCAATACATCTGATGAGAATAGCTGTCATTAAGTAATTCAAAATTCAAACAGTCTCAGCTATGCCTACGCATAGCTAAATTGAGTCTAGCAATAGCTTTTCCTGCCTGAGTACTTAATGATAGTAACTAGGATCTACGTTTATTTATGTCCAATTACTTACATAATTGAAATAATTTACCTCTGGACTACCGCTCTAGAGCCAAAAATTTAGGTTTCAACAGCACCAAGCAAGCTAGAACCGACACCAAGGCTTTAAAAGAAGTTTTCTCAAGGCGATCGCCTCTGCTATCTTAGTATTCCCAATATCTGTCATTTCTCGACAGACAATACAAAAAGTAAAGAGTTATGAATTTGTAACTCCTAACTCCTGTACAGACGCGATTAATCGCGTCTCTACCCCTCATTCCCTCAAACAGGACTTACTTTGGCTCTGTAAAGCAGCTTTTCACCTTGAAGGTAGCCCGTGTAGCGTATTTTGACTGTTTCTCCAGGTTGTGCAGTTCCCTCCAGCAATTGGTGCAGTTGGGGATCGTAAGGTAATTCTGCTCCCACAGGTGCGATCGCTTCTACTCCCCACGCCTGTAAAAGCTTTTCTAGGGGTTTCTGCACCAACGGTACTATTTTGACTGCTGCTAGCTGGGGATTCTCCTGCGCTTTCTGTGCTGCTGTTGGCCATTGCAATAATAAAGACTCCAGCAGTTGCAAACTCGACTGCTGGAGTTCTTGCAGTAATATCTCTCGCTGCTGTTCTAATTGAAGTTGCGAGCGATCGTACTCTCTTCTTAAATCTGTAATTTCTTGTAACAATTCCTGAGTAGGCGCTGTTTTCTCTGGTAACAATTCTACGCTTGAAAAAGTTGCGATTAATTCATTCAATGGCATCTGTAGCACAGGCGAAAGCTTAAGCAGCACATCTACCCGCATCTGCTTTAACTTTCCTTGGCGTAGGCGCAAAAGTTGACGCTCTGAGACACCAGCAGCGCGACTCAGCCCTTTAAAACTAGAAATACCTACCTGTTGCATTAAATCTTGCAACTTTTGGGAATGGGGCATTGGGAATGGGGCATTGGGAATGGGGCATTGGGAATGGGGCATTGGCGATTAAGTTTTTTCTCTATTCCCTATTCCCTATACCCTATTCCCTACTCTTTATTCTTCCAGTAAACTTCTCAACATCCAAGCTGTCTTTTCGTGTACTTGCATCCGCTGAGTCAATAAATCGGCGGTAGGTTCGTCGTTAACTTCCTCTACCACGGGGAAAATAGATCGTGCAGTTCTGACTACGGCTTCTTGTCCTTCCACAAGTTCCCGAATCATCTCCACAGCTTTAGGAACTCCGGGAGTTTCTGGAATCGAACTCAGTTTGGCATATTCGCTGTAAGTTCCTGGTGCGGGATAGCCAAGCGCTCTAATTCTCTCGGCTATTAGATCAACTGCTAAGGCTAATTCTGTATACTGGGTCTCAAACATCAAATGCAATGTTTGAAACATCGGCCCCGTTACATTCCAATGGAAGTTATGAGTTTTCAGATACAGTGTATAAGTGTCAGCCAACAGGTGAGATAAACCATCGGCAATTTTAGCCCTACTCGCCTCGTCAATGCCGATATTTACATTTTTGACTGTTACTTTCGATGACATAATTTTCTCCTAATTAGGTTATATGTAATTGGGGATTGGGAATTGGGCATGGGGCAGAAGAGGCAGAGGGGCAGTTCTTGCTGGGTGCAGAGGAGAGGAATTTTCTTTCTACTCCCTACTCTCATTCTCTACGCCAAGTGCATCTTTAAAACGCTGCGAGGTGCTTTACGAACTCTGGCTAAAACGGTTTCTTTGCCTAAACGCTGGCAAGCCTCATACCGATGGCAACCAGAAAAGCCATAATATTGTCCATCTACTTCTAGGACATCAATAGGTTCTTGCTGCCCAATCTCCGCAATCGATTCCATTAAGGCTTGTACTTTATTTGGATCGTTTGTACGGGGCAATGGCCGTTTTATCTGATTTAATGGAATTTCTTGGACTCTAACCATAAAGAGTTTATCCAACTAGTTCTGTTTTTTGTCTCTATATAAATCATAGTCAGTATGACTTCGTTTTGCAACTAGTATTTAGGGCAAAATTGGTAATGGTATCATTGGAGCATTCATGCGACAAAAAAACCGCACTACAAAGCAATTGGAAAATCAGCTCCAACGACGCATTAAGGGGCAGAAGACGCTTGAGTACTCGCTATCGCTTCCCTATCAGGTAGCCATGAAATTTTCGTTTTGGCGTTTTCCCCACATTGTGCTGACAACATTTTGTCTATTGGGGCTGACTGCTGCATCAGGGCCTGAGAGCAACATCCAGGATATAGAACTGAAAATTGGGATTGTGCAGCGATTTGGCGATCAGCCCACAGCCAAGCTGCAACTGGAACCCATAAAAGGCGATCGCTTAAAGCTAAAATTTCAAGCGGGCAATAAGCAGCAAGTCCTGTTTACTAAGAATCCTGTAAAGCTGGAAACAGTCATGCAAGCTTTACCCCAGTCAGCAGTTGAAGAAGTAGTAGTTTTGGGCACATACCGCACTTTTGAAACTGCGGAAGACAGTGCTAATAAATGGCGTTCTCAAGGAATGGAAGTGGAAATAGCCCAGCCAGAACGCTGGCAGGTTTGGGCAAAACGAGATGTTTACAGTACTCCTTTGCTGCGACGCTTGCTATTGCAGAACATCCAAGCATCTACCCAAGATAAAGTATATCTTGATACCAGAATTTTGAAGCAAGTGCCGCGAGTAAGTTGGGTGGTGAATGGTAATCGCTATAGCCCGAATGATTTGGAAATTAGCACTGATAAAAATTTGATTCGGGTAAATAAAAGTGAAAAACCAGAGTTTGCTCGTCTTTATGCCGGTCGAATGAATTTGCAGCCAAATGCTTACGGCACATACACTCTAGTTAATCAAGTACCTTTAGAAACTTATTTGCGTGGGGTTGTGCCTTACGAGATAGGAACAGATGCACCAAAAGCGGCGCTGGAAGCTCAGGCAATTCTCGCCCGGACTTATGTCTTGAGAAATTTACGTAGGTTTGCCGCAGATAATTATCAGTTGTGTGCTGATACTCATTGCCAAGTTTATTATGGGCTGAAGGGAGCAGCTGCCAAAACAGACCAAGCGATCGCCTCAACTAGGGGTAAAGTACTAACTTATAAAAATGAACTCGTAGACGCCCTGTATTCTTCTACCACTGGTGGCGTTACCGCTTCCTTTAGCGATGTCTGGAATGGCGACGATCGTCCCTATCTGCACCCTGTACTAGATGCTCCGACTAATTTTTGGGATTTGTCTAAGCAGAGTTTAGCAGATGAAAAGAATTTCCAGAAATTTATTAACAGGCAACAAGGATTTAATGAAAGCAAGTGGGATATGTTTCGTTGGCATAAGGAAACCCCTTTAAAAGATATTATCAAGGACTTGCAGAAATTTTTACAGGTGAAAAACAGTCCCCATGCCAAATTTAAGACAATTCAGGCTATGGCAGTAGTGAAGCGAAGCCAGAGTGG
>CAXUOL010000391.1:0-6485 GCA_964252435.1 uncultured Nostoc sp. | reverse complement strand
GTATTTAAACTCTGCAAAAACGATGGGCGATAAGTTTATTTCTCATCATTTACTTTTAAAAAAGTAAGTGAAATAGTCTATTAATGGTTATTAACTTCTGACAAGAATGTAGAGATGAGTTAGCACAGTTAGGTGAAGCCTAATCCAATTTTGTATCTCTACAAGAATTTTAATGCTACTGAAGGACAAATTTAACTTAATCTTATCCTTTTTTTGATTTGTTCTTAGTTGTGCTAAGACTTTTAATACAATAAATTCTATTTAATCAGTATAAAATCCTTCTATAAAAATCCGATTTAATTTTTGAAAAGCTTGCCTGCTGTAGCTTTGGGTGATGTAAATCAGAGCTTCAGTATACTTAAAAAGATTAATACCGGATTCTTAAGAGTTCTATGTGATATTCTCAAAGCAGGTTTCAGGATTCAGCTGACCGTTTGCTATTGTCCTCACTAAATCAGGATAAACTCTATGTATAGATTCCAGATCAGTGCATACACACAAACGGGCGAATCCATTGGTCTCGTCGGTTCTACTCCAGAGTTGGGATTGTGGGATATTAGCAAATGTGTTCATCTGCGTACAAGTGGCGATCGCTATCCTTTATGGTGGACAGATGAAATTGACATTCAGCAGCCTTTAAAGTCGGGCGATGGACAGAGAGTTGAATATAAATACATACATCTTGATGCAAACGGTAATGTTCGATGGGAGAGCTTACTAGATACAAACCGATGGATTCCCATTGATTCTAACGATCGTGCCAACACAATTATTGTGGATGACGGCGCATTCGGTTATTTACAACCTTACCCCTTTGGATACATTGAGAAGTCATCTGTCAGAATGCCTGTGGAAGAAGGGGCTGAAAGACTCAAAATCGTGGTCATTGGGAGTTCCGTTGCATTAGGTCATAAAGCTTGGTTTTTGAAAGGTTGGGTCTGGCTGTTGGCACAGGCTTTACAGCAAAAATATGGGCATAAACTCGTGAATGTGTCGGAAGTGGGGGCGAATGTCAGCAGAACGATCGCTCGATTTGGCTCAGTTGTCATCCCACAACAACCGGATATCGTCATCATTGCCCTGTCTCTGGGCAACGAAGGGTTAGCCTATTGTCCCCCTCACGAACGACGGGCAGTACAACGGCGGTTTGAAAGTGGCTTGCAGCAACTTGTGAAAATGACGCGCAATATCGGAGCAATCCCGATTCTAGGCGGAGTTTATCCCAACGGTGATTATTCCTTGGAACATTACTGGTTGATTCGAGACACACACAACCGGATGCTAAGTTGGGGCCTACCTGTACTGGATTGGTTGGCAGCCGTGGATGATGGACAAGGAAGATGGAAAGCGGGGACATCCTTCGACCCGGCTCACCCGAATACAGTCGGTCATCGCCTCATGTATCAGCAGATCGACCACCACCTATTCAATATCGACAAAGACGAATTAGCAAAAGAAAAACAACGCTTCCGGCAACCGAATGAATTTACTATCTACTTTGACAATGCAGGCTTTCATGTCTCTGTCTGTATCGAAGAGAAGCGTTTACAGATTGTTAATAGATCACAATACAGCTACACGATCGCTCCCTATTGGCAGGAACTACAAACTGCACTGCAAAGTCAGGCAGGATTGATAGCAGGTATTTATATTACCAAGGATACCAAGCCAGGGACGCTCCCCTTCTTTGTTGTAGAGGATGGCGCGATCGCAACTACAATAAACATCCCCCCGGATACCGACCTAGAATATAGCGCCGCCTTCAATCTCTTTTCACCGAACAACGTTTTATTCTATGACGGGTATTTGGGGATTTTGCAAGCGGATGAACGCTACCTCTGGATAATCAACGAATCAGACAACGAATACAACATCCAGCCGATGTGGACGGAGGTTTGCAACGCACTTAAAGTGATGCCATCAGGTGTTTATGAAGATCCGCTTTATCCCGATGCCCCTTTTCGCACGATGATGATTGGTAAAGATGGGCTAGAAAGCCGGGTGAAAGCACCACCTAAGTCTGCGGTGTTGTTCCAATACAAATGTGAGTTATCGGATATTAGCCGTGTGGCGATTCTTCCCCTTGGCGATCGCTGTGCCGTCCGCATGATGCTATATAAGATGGAGTATGACGGCCCCGCCTTTCCGTTTGATTTAACGCGCACCACTAATATTGCAGATGTTGCGGATGCGATCGAACACGGTTTTGATGATATGTGGAACCCTGCTTTTCTGCATTACAGTCCTGATGCAGGTAGAATCTACCACGGTAAGTGGTCGGGTTTATCCTTTGCCCATGAAGTTGAGGAGATAGACAACCCCACGAACGATATGTCTCCCGTCCATGAACGGATGCGCGTTCGCTACACAGCACGCTCCCAAAGGTTTTGGTATGCACTGCGGCATTGTGACAAAGTACTTTTCGTCCGCACAGGAATTAGCGATCGCGGTGGTGTGATAGATTTAGTCAACAAGCTACAAAAACAATGCCAGGGGAAACCATTTCATCTCTTGCTTCTTTCTCCCCAAAGCGATGATCAGTTTTTAGACCTTCCGAATGTGCTGCATTACAACGTCGAGTTTAATCCCGATCGCATGTATGACGATTTGGGATATTGGATGTACTGCACAGAGGTGATGCGAGGAATTCTGGAATCTCTTGGTGTGTCAAGTAAAAACCTCTTTTGGTGTCCACCAAAAATACCGAAGGAGTGAGAAATTAGATAGGAGCGATGCCTGCGGTGGTCACTGAGCTTTGTCGAAGTGCGGGCTGCGCTTGCGCTCAAGCCCTCCGACTCACTGCTGGCTGGCGCTTTCTAGTATCTCTTTCAGAAAATTTTAGTTATCCTTGAATATGCAATCTAAAAAAGATTGGCTCCAGTGATTAAAGCATTTTCATCCTATGACAGACTCCGGATCAAATTATGATAGCCCGGAATTACTTTCTGTAGCTCAAACTGCCAAGCTACTTGATGTAACTCGTCAGCGAATTCATGACCTAATTAAGAATGGTCAGATTATAGCTTGCAAACTTGGGCGTTACTATTACATAGAAGTTGCTGAGGTACAGAGGTATAAGAATCAACCTCCTGGAAAACCCTATCAGCCACGCAGTACAAACTCTCAAGAAATTTCTATTGACTATTGACAATAGAGTTTCTATACTCAAGCTATACTAATGTACTAAAGGTTAAGTCAATGCTCCCGTTTCAAGCGATCGCACCTGATGTTGCAACTCAACAAGGGCTGCAACAGGTTTACATCAGTGAGCATGGCATACTCTACCAAGGAGACTGCCTTAAACTTCTATCAGCTTTGCCTAATGAGTCAGTGGATCTGGTATTTGCCGACCCACCTTTTAATCTCGGTAAAGAATATGGCGAAGGTATAAGCGATCAGATGCAGGCAGATCAGTATTTAAGCTGGTCGCAACAGTGGCTTGATGAAAGCATTCGCATACTTAAACCAGGTAGCAGCTTATTTATTTTCAACCTGCCCAAATGGTGTATGGAGTACGGCGCATACCTCAATCGTAAAGGAATGTGGTTTCGGCATTGGATTGCTTGTAGAATGCCAAAGGCTTTTCCTAGAGGTAAAAAAATGTCTCCGGCTCACTACGGACTGATCTATTATACAAAAGGGGAGCCAGCCGTTTTCAACAAAATCTACACACCGATTCAACTCTGTCGCCACTGTGGCAAAGAGATTCGTGATTATGGTGGGCATAGAAAAAGCCTCAATGAAAAAGGCATCAACTTAATGGATGTTTGGGATATGCCAGAAGATGTTTGGGAGGATGCCCCTGAAGATTCCACTACTGAAGTTTTATGGACGTTAACTGAGGAGATGTGGACTGATATTCCACCCGTTCGCCATCGTCGGCACAAAAAACGAGTTCCTAATGAACTGGCTCCCATTATGCTAGAGCGGATTATCGCAATGGCATCTGATCCAGGGCAGATTGTGGTTGATCCTTTTGGGGGTTCTGGTACTACATTTTATGCAGCAGAAAAACTACACCGTTATTGGATTGGTTCAGAAATTGGAGATACAGAGCCAGCAGTAGAACGCTTGACTGACTTAGCTAATGGAATTGTAGAGCAATGGGAATCGGCAAGGGGAAGCAAGAAATTGAAACAAGGCAAAACAACTGCATTACAACTGCCCATTCCTTACTCTACATAGCTATTCATGCAGGAAAATTTAGACTAATGCACGACCATCTGTTCCTTTGGTAATCTTTGGTACATTGTTATCTAAGAGATCATGTTCAATCACGAAGATTGCAAGAAAACCTTCTTCAATGCGAACTGCCCGCCAAACATCAAAGTATGGCTCTAGCTCTTCATAATTGCCAATCCGATCAGTTAGATAAGGGTAGAGTTTTCTACTGGGGAGTACCAAGACAGCGCCTAAAAAGACACCCCGTAGTAATCCCAGACTCAGTTTATTCACTGCTCGATGGCTTGAAGAGATATTGCCCGTTTCCCACTCAAGCGCAAAAAGATAGTTGTCAATGATCTTTGTTGCATCTACCTTTCCTGGCGATCGAGTTGCATAATTAATTGAAGTTTCGAGACTCCATCCAAATTTATCTCTCAATGCAATCATGCAAGCATCTTTAATTGGCTTGACACCATTACTGTGCTTTGTTGGATTAATTGTAAAACTGGATGCACCAGGAGGATGAACGATTAAAGAGATAGCATCACGAATTTCAGCTCGAATGATATACCAATCGTTTGATTCTTCAAAATTCCCAATACTGATCAGAGAAACTTCTTGAACAATTTTCATACTAACTACTTATATCATGTCCCAACCTAACTTCAAAAATGCTCGTAGTCAGGACTGAAGTCCTCTTAAAATTCGCGTAGCGTCTCGTAGAGAAGACTAAACTCCCCTCACAGGATGTCCCAAAAGGATAAGAAACCAAGTAAGTTGAAGTTTAATTGGTGCCATTCCTCAATAGCCTAATGGATGCCGGAAATCACCAACCGCTTTGTCAATTTCTTGAGCGATCGCCAACAACTCCATCTCCCGCCATCGCTTGCCAACAATCTGCATCCCAATTGGTAAGCCATTGTGAGTTTGCCCTATGGGAATCACCACCGCAGGATGACCACTGAGATTAAATGGCATGGTGTAAGCACCGTTTGCCACTGCATGAGGATAGGATTTGCCGTCTATATCAATGGCGCTCCAAGGCGGACAATGGGTAAATGCAGGAGTTGCTGTTACAGGAGTGAGCCATACATCCCACGTTTCTAAAGCTTCGTCGATTTGGGCAATGAAGCGATCGCGCTCGGTGAGTGTTTCAAAATATCCTCTTAAGCTGGGATTCAAAAGTTCTGGCAGAAAGCTGCTGAAATTCCCCAATTTTCGCAATTTTTTGTCGCCTTGAGTTGCCGTGCGAAAAAGTAACTCTAAGCTGCGTAGCACATTATAGCGATCCTTGGGTTGGGCGTAGTTGTTGATGTATGCTTCCATCCGCCCGCAGAGGTTCCACACTGTCGATAGATTAAAGTCTTTGGGAAGCCAGCGTTCAACATAACTACCTGCTTGAGCAAGTTTTTGCACGACTGTCTGGACTGCGGCTCGAATTTGGGCAGCAACGGGAACCTCTACCCATTCATCAATCCAAGCAATTTTAAGATCCTGCAAAGACTTGCCTGATGGAGTATCAAGGGGAATCGGTGGCACATCTGGGCGACGCAGATCCGCACCAGCGATGAGTGAGAAGCAAAGGCGAATATCTTCGAGCGATCGCCCAAAACAGCCAATAGTCAACATTTGTCGCAAGCATAGCGGCATTCCCGGTACTTCAGGGATACTTCCGGCGGTGGAAATACGGCGATCTGTTGGCTTTAAACCATACACACCGCAGAAAGTTGCAGGCTGGCGCACGGAACCTGCAAGATCGTTGCCTATATCTAATGGTGAAAGTCCGGCTGCAACAGCAGCAGCACTACCTCCAGAACTGCCACCTGCTGTGTAGTCAAGATTCCAGGGATTATTTACCCGGGGAAACAGAGAATTTGTACTTTGAAAATCACCAGCCAGTTCCGCCATGTTCGTTTTTCCCAGGATAACCGCTCCTGCTGCCCGTAGCCTGGCGACAACGGTGGCATCCTGTTGAGGAATGTAGTCTTTGAGAGGAATGTAACCCGCTGTAGTACGGAGTCCTACTGTTTCAAAGATATCTTTGATCGTGATTGGGACACCGTGCAGAGCGCCCCAGTGTTCTCCTCTAGCTAGAGTTTCATCTGCAAGCTTGGCTCTGGTATAAGCATTGTCTTCGTCTAACGTGCAAATTGCATTCAGCTTTGAATTGTGTTTAGAAATCTGAGCCAGGTAAGCATCTAACACTTCGACAGCAGAGACTTGGCGATCGCGAATCATCTGAGCAAGTTTATAAGCGGGTAGAAAAACTAAGTCACTCATATCAAGTAGCTTACGAATCTGGGTTTTACCCCACCCTAACC
>CAXUOL010000390.1:0-6530 GCA_964252435.1 uncultured Nostoc sp. | reverse complement strand
ACATCTTGCTGCGATCGCAATTGCACCATCGGGTCATGTAAAATTTTATTGACAATTCCCCGCGTTAATGCTTCAATCACCTCTTGATGTTTTTCGGCGAATTCCGAACCCAATCTCGACAAAGCTTTTTCTAACTCTTGTTCGCGGATAGTTTCGACTTTATTTCGCAGACAGCTAATAGTGGTAACAGTTTCTAAACTGCGCCACCAAATATCAAAGGCTTCCACTTCTTCTTCTAAAAGTCGCTCGGCTTCCTGTGCAATCTTGCGACGGCTTTCGTAGTTTTGCGCTACTACAGCCTTCAAATCATCCACATTAAACGCTTGCACGTTTTCCAATTCATTTACATCCGCATGAACATTACGCGGCACAGAAATATCAAATAACATTAAAGAGCGCTGAACTTCTAAAACCATTTCTAATTTGGCACGGTCAAGTATTGGCTCTGTTGCCGAAGTACTTGTAAATACTAAATCACTATCGGCAATTACTGCCATCATTTCCGATATTGGATGAATTTTGATTGGTTGTTGAGGGAACAGCTTTGCTAATTCTTGGGCGCGATCGCGAGAGCGATTTACAATACTAATTTCTACAGCACCTTTAGAAAGTAGGTGTTGCACCAGCAGCCGCGACATTTTACCAGCACCCAAAATTACCACTCGACAAGCAGCTAAATTTGCCACTTTTATCTGCGCTAACTCCACAGCTGCCGAACTAATAGAGACAGCGCCAGTACCAATACTAGTTTCAGTACGAACCCGCTTACCAGCTGTCAGTGCTTGTTTAAATAATCGATTCAAAATGGTTTTTATACCGCTATATTGCTGTCCCAGTTTGTGAGTAGTTTTCACCTGAGCCAGAATTTGACCTTCTCCAAGAACCAGACTATCTAAACCACCTGCTACCCGCATCACGTGCATTACTGCATCATCATGCAGCAGCATAAATAAGTGTTGTCGCAGAGAAAGCACAGGCAATTTACTATATTCCGCAAGAAATTGTGTTATTTCCCGGATACCTTGGTCTGCTTCACTGGTAACAATATAAATTTCCAGGCGGTTACAAGTACTAAGAATTGCAACTTCGTCAATATGGGGATAGCTGGCCAGTTGAGCGATCGCATTTTCAATTTGTGGTTCTGGAATGCTCAGTTTTTCCCGGACTTCTACTGGGGCTGTTTTATGGCTTAACCCCACCACTGCTATATTCATTTGCTAAATCGTAGTTACTAATTGGTAGTTGGCAATCGGGCCTTGAGTGAGAAATAGGGAATGGGAAATTTTTGTTTATTGGTTGATAGTTTTTCCAACCAACAAACAATAACTAATCACTAAATACTAACTACTAACTAGTGTAAGGATGAAACATTTGGGCGAATATTTTTCCATTTTATAGAAAGATTTATTTCCAAATGCTTTATCTTTACTTTTTCATTCCCCATTCCCTAAAAATTAGTTCAGTTGGAGAACTTTTGGTTCACCAAACAAGTGAATTGTGTCAACAAATCGAGCAGTTTTCGACTGGTTGGAAATAACTAAGCTTTGAGTTCTTGCCCCGTCCTTGAAGAAACGTACACCTTGCATGAGATTACCACTGGTAATGCCGCTAGCAGCAAACAGAATAGTTTTACCAGATGCTAGTTCATGAGCATCATAGACCTTATCGGGGTCATTGATATTCATAGACTTTAAACGATCCAGGTTAGCTTCTTTGCTTTCTCCAATCAGACCTGTTTTTACTATTGCGGGGTCGTAGATCAGTTGACCTTGGAAATGTCCACCCAAAGCACGCATTGCTGCTGCCGAGATTACACCTTCAGGAGCCGCACCGATACCCATCAGGGCGTGGATATTAGTTCCAGCAAAACCACAGCTTATAGCTGCACCCACATCACCATCTGAAATTAGGGCGACTCTCGCTCCAGCCTCACGGATTTCTTTAATTAAATCATTATGGCGTTCGCGCTTCATGACTACTACTACAAGTTCATCAATACCCCGGTCTAAAACCTCAGCGAGAATCTTCAGGTTTTCCGTGGCTGACTTGTTGATGTCTACCTTGCCCTTAGCTGCGGGAGGTGCTGCTAACTTCTTCATGTAAAAGTCAGGAGCAGCAAATAATCCACCCTTTTCAGAAATTGCCAACACAGCCATCGAACCAGGTTGTCCATAAGCTACCAAGTTCGTACCTTCACAGGGGTCAACGGCGATGTCAATTTCAATTAGTTCATCGGGGTTACAGAGAGCTTCGGCATTTGGTTGAGTACAAATACCAACTTCTTCCCCAATGTATAACATCGGCGCATCGTCGCGTTCGCCTTCCCCAATCACAATGCGACCGCGCATATAGATTTTATTCATCCGCTCCCGCATAGCTTCTACAGCTACTTGGTCAGCGGTATTTTTTTCGCCTTTACCCATCCACTTTGCGGATGCGATCGCGGCTTGCTCTACTACTTCAATAATCTCTAACCCAAGTGTATTTTCCACAGAGTCTGCCCTCTCAACTGCTTGAATTTCTGCCGCTTTATCTGGCTATTTCAGTCTTTAAGTCTACCAAAGGGCGGATACACGTGGAAGAAAGTTAAGTTTTACTGCTAACTCGTTAGAAAAGTGCCAGTTAACACATCCTGATTTTTTACTCATAATTACTCCAGTATAAAACCTGTTCAAAAGTAAGTTCAAAATTGGCACAAATGGGTAACAGTGTATATCTAGAACATTGCTTTTCTTCAGTATCTATCTTTAGGTATAAAATAATAAAGAAAAAAGCTGGTAAATTCACTAAAAAATAAAAAACGAGGTGCAGAGTAAAAAGCTTGTCAAATTAAGAGGTTAATCGTGTTTATCGACTACATCACCCTCATGTTAATCAACATGGTAGCTGGGTTATTTCTACTCGCTGACTATGTTTACCGTGGTATAGATAATTCTAATCAAAGACCGTGGATTCCGGGATTTGGAATTACTGGGGCTATAGCCTTAACAACTGGTTTACACATGAGCTTTACCTGGCCAGTTATCGGTAGCTTTAATATTGCCTTCGGTGAAACAAGTATCTTATTTGGAATCTTGTTTGTTGCGGCTGCGGTTTCTCTTGCTCAAGGTTGGGATTTATTGACAATCGCAATTTACGGCTTCTTTGCTGGTGCAGTTGCGATCGTAGTTGGTATCCGCATCATCAACTTGAATTTGACAAAGCTACCGCTTTTATCGGGAATCGGCTTTATTTTAACTGGCTTAGGTGGTATTTTTGCAGCACCAACTCTTTATTGGAAAACCAACCGAACTTGGCGGCTAATTGGCGTAGCAGTGCTGATAGTAGCCGCTCTAATTTGGGCATTTACTGGATATTTGTCTTACTGGAATCATTTAGAGAGTTTCCAAAAGTGGGTTCCAGCACCAATGCGATAACCAATGCCAGCAACAATCTAGGCTAGAGACATAGTTAAAACCTTGCTTAATCCTCTTCTGTCACTCTCCGAAAACTTTTGCCATTTCTGAATTCTAGAGCTTTTGTATACGAAGCGATCGCTTTGCCCGCCGCAGGCATCGCTAGATTTTTTCCTAATAACAAATTACTTTGAAATTTCAATAGAGTGATGGTTTTCAAACTACCATATAATTTTTTATACATTTATGTTACTTCATCAATATACTTAGGAAAATGCTTTCTTTCGGTCAAAATTTATACAATTATACCCGCGCACAAATTTTCGGTGGCACATTTTCGAATCAATGCTCAATTATCGTGAGAGATTATAGTAATATATTTAAGAGGCTTTTTTAAAAGTCTAAGAAAGTATAAAAGTGTCATTCTAAGTGGAACGGAGTGGAGCATTCCGCAAAAAATAATGTAAAGTTTCAGCCACAAACTGAGATACTTTACTATTCTTTAGTGCGTTTAACATTACACCAAAAGACCCTTTTCAAACGACCTCTAAGACATATGACAACAAATTCTACAGAATATCTGATAACCAGTACTACTACTACAGACTTATTTCAAGGTCTTAAAGCAAAAATCGATTTCAACCCCGATGCTAGAGATGAATATGAAAAGCGAGTAGTATCGCAAGATAAATTGCTTGATATTGGTGGAAGAAATAGCTATTCAATAAGTCGTCAGAGAATTGATTTATTAAATCAAAATCCTAATAATACAATCATATCTACTGATATTCTTGCTGAATATAAACCAGACATTGTCGATGACATTTGTAATACTACAATCGAGCATAATTCTTTTAGTGGTATCTATTGTAATGCCATATTAGAGCATGTTGAAGAATATTGGAAAGCAATAGATAATATTTATAATATTTTGGAGGAAAAAGGAGAAGCATTTTTTTATGTCCCATTTTTTTGGAGTTTTCACGATCAAATGGACTATCACAGATTTACTTTTTCTGAAGTTGGAAGAATGTTGGAAAAATTTTCTGAAATCAAAATACTTTGTCCAGGAAATGCTCAGGGATTTGGTTTTGTTTTTTGGTACATTTTAACAATCACTAAGATCAGGAAAGTTCCTAAATTAGCTGAATTTCTAAGTAAGATAACAAATTTTTTGTTAAAGATTTATCTATTTGTTGTTTACACTATAAATCAGAAAAAAATTAAAAATAAATTTAATAATATTTCTTGGAAAGAATATTGTTTTTTTTATACTTTTTTATATGTAAATCATGGTTTTTGTGCATGGGTAAAGAAATAATTTAATTAATATTAATTTAATTAATGTAAATCATCGGTTGGCTCTGGCTTGATTTTAACTGGGTTAAAAGGTATCTTTGCAGGGCTAACTCTCTATTGGAAAACCAACCTAACCTGGCGGCTAATTGGCGTAGCAGTGCTAATAGTAGCGGCTCTAATTTGGGCACTGACTGGATATTTGTCTTACTGGAATCATTTAGAAAGTTTCTAAAAGTGGGTTCCAGCGTTGATGTGGTAAGCAATGATCTAGGCTAGAGACATAGTTAAAACCTTGCTTAAGATCAATATGCTGGACTTTCTTAATCCCCTTTTAAATCGCCATCCAGAGCGAGTCAAAGCCAACGTCGAACTTTACACCTGGCAAACTTGTCCTTACTGCATTCGTGCCAAAATACTGCTGTGGTGGAAAGGTGTAAATTTTACTGAATATAAAATCGACGGCGACGAAGCGGCCAGAGCAAAAATGGCAGAACGCGCCAAAGGTCGCCGTACCGTACCACAAATTTTTATCAATAACCAGCACATTGGCGGCTGCGATGATCTCTATCAGCTAGACACACAAAGTCAACTCGATCCCCTTTTAGCCCAAGCCGCTATTTAGAAATCAAATTAGCCCCCAACAATTTCCTTGGTGATGGTATGTTGGGCAATTTTGGATTTTAAATTGCTCGGTAAGCAAGTTTGTAGTAAGGACTTTAGTCCTTAATTTTCTAAGCACTAAAGTGCTTACTACAAACTTTTCATTACTAGCTTTACAAAGCGCCAGTAAACTGTAGAGCAAGTTTGCCCACCTTTAGGGCAAGGAATATCGAATTGATAAGAATATGCTAACTAAGTATACAGAATATCTTATACATCAACAATGGATGACTTGTGCCCTAGAATTAGCAAAAACAGCAGGTGATGCAGGTGAAATCCCTGTAGGTGCTGTTATCATTGATTCGACAGGCAAATTGCTGGCACAAGGAGAAAACAGAAAAGAGCGCGACAAAGATCCTACCGCTCATGCGGAAATTCTCGCTATCAAGACAGCGACAACAACTTTACAAAATTGGCATCTCAATGAATGCACACTCTATGTAAATCTCGAACCTTGCCCGATGTGTGCAGGTGCGATCGTCCAATCACGACTAGGATTACTTGTTTATGGAGTAGACGATACAAAAACTGGCGCAATTCGTACAGTTATTAACATCCCCGATAGTGCTGCTTCTAATCACCGTCTCCAAGTAATCGGAGGCATTCTAGAGTCAGCTTGTCGTCAGCAATTACAGACTTGGTTTGCTACTAGGCGGCGTCAGGTAAACTAACGGACAGAGGTAAAACTGTCCATCTAGTACGACACAAGTCACACAAGAGAATCTACGGTGTAACTAATCAGGCTTTTCGTTAAATTTTTACCCGTCAATCAGCTGCATCCGTCATGATGGAATTTTACTCTTCATCCGATCCCTGCCAGCGCCCACCAGCAAATCATCAGGTGGCTGGTACTACCTCAAGTGTTTCTCCTTGGTTAAGTCCTCTGGCATATTTATTAGGGCGTCACTGCCTATTACCATTATTCTTTGGGGAAATTAGAATAACCGGACAAAAAAATATCCCTACAACTGGGCCTATTATCCTCGCGCCTACTCATCGGGCGCGTTGGGATGCCTTGCTTATACCATACGCTACCGCCTGTCTGAGAAAGCAAGACTTGCGATTTATGGTGACTATTGACGAATGCCAAGGTTTGCAAGGCTGGTTTGTTCGACGTTTGGGGGGGTTTCCTGTAAATTCTAAGCATCCGTCAATCCGCACGCTGCGACATGGAGT
>CAXUOL010000389.1:0-6534 GCA_964252435.1 uncultured Nostoc sp. | reverse complement strand
ACCTGACTCATAAAATTTGGATTATTTCGCGCCACTTGCGGGCGAGGTTTTTACCTTTTACCTTTCCCCCTTCCCCTTCTTTATAAATCAAGACGCGATAAATCGCGTCTCTACATGAGGGTTTTGGGTTTATCTAATGCAACGCTTAATTAATGCCAAACATTGACTCGACAGTTGACTTAATCGAATCCCGCGCATCTTTCAAAGTTTGGCTAATGGGATGTTTCGCCTGCAAAAATGCCCGCGCACAATTGCGTCCCGGCATCCCTGAAATCGAACCACCTGGATGAGTCCCTGCACCAGTCAAAAATAGATTGTCAATTGGCGTTTTGTAGTTAGCTATTTCTGGCAAGGGACGGAAAAATATCATCTGATCTAGGGTCATGTCAACATGATAATAATTTCCTTTGTACGCACCTAATCTTTCTCCTAGTTCGGCTGGACTTTCTACCCGACGGGCAATAGTTGCATTCTTGACATTGGGTGCATAATCTGCCAACTTATCAATTACCCGATCTGCAACTTTGTTTTTCAATTCATCAGTCCAACCAGTACCTTTTAAACCAGTGCCTTCTGCACCAGCAATTTGATAAGGAGCAAAATACTCAATCCATAGGGTGTGCTTGCCTGGTGGTGCTAATGTAGGGTCTAAATAACTAGGCATCACCACATACATTGATGGGTCAGCATCAGGAATCTCTCCCAAGGTACATTTACTATGAGCCTGTTCTACATGAGCCACAGAATCTGCAATCAAGATAGATCCGACGAGATATTCATCTTTGTGAGCGTGGTGGGGAAAGTGGAGTGGTTCGTCTAAAGCTAAATCTATCTTGAGGATAGTTTCGTTGTTGTTAACGATGCGGCGTTCTAATCTTTCCCATAAATTTGGGTCGGCTGCATTAACATCGCTTTTATCTGTCATTTGTAAGAACAACCGCTTGGCATCAATATTAGAAATAACACCGTGTTTAGCGCGATATTCTTTACCACCAGCAACCCGCACGCCTACTGCTTTGCCATCATCAATTAAAACTTTTTCAACATGCTGGTCTGTGAGAATAACGCCACCTTTACTTGTGACTAAATTCACCAAAGCTTGCACAAGTGCGCCTGTTCCGCCGCGAGGTCTGGCCATCCCCGGATTATGACGCATTGCCATCATAATTGCACCAATGGCAAGGGTTTTTTGTGATGGCGGCGCACCAAGTTCTGATGATAGTCTGGCTAGTGGTGCTTTCAGAAATTCCTCATCAAACCACTCGTTAAGTAAATCCTCAGCGCTGGTCAACATCGTGCGAATAAAGTCCAGCGTTTTGTTCGGGGAACCAATAACAGAAAATAAATCTTTCAGTTTGGTGATGTCGTAGTTACCAAGAATGTCTAAAACTGATTTTGGCGGTGCATTAAACATGGGAATCATTGCACCTAGCGATCGCTGCCATAAGTCTACAAATTCTGCGTATTTTTTGGCATCACGTTCATTATAACGGGCGATTTCTGCACAAGTCTTTTCCACTGACTTATGTCCTAAGAAATACTTGCCGTCAGGATGAGGACAGAAAACAACTGGATCGCACTGCAAATAATGCAAGCCGTATTTTTCTAGTTCTAATTCTTCAACAACTGGCCCTAAGTGAATAAATTCATGGTCAATAGCACACAAATTGAATTTAAATCCAGGAGCTTCTTGCGGTAAGCATTCTTCAGTTGTTGCTGCGCCACCTGGTACAGAACGCTTTTCTAGTAACAGAACGCTATAACCAGCTTTTAGCAAATAAGCTGCACAAACTAGTCCATTGTGCCCAGCACCGATCAGCACAACATCATACTCTTGCATAGTTGTCATTTTTAAATTAAGTAGCTTTTAAAAGCTTATAAAACTTTTCAAAAATTTACATCACTCCCTAGTCACAAAAATTATCCTTAACTATTGTCAATACTACTAAAGAGATAGTTCGGTTATTGATGAGGGTATTTGCTTTACATTAGCTTCTACCATAAGTGTTAAACTACCGATTTCTACTTTTATATCTTTAATAGAAAACTCTATATCTTCCCATTTAAAAGATTGTATATTCATCAATTCTGTGGCTTTCTGCATTAATGCTGTAACTAATTCTATTGAAACCCCTTCTCCTTCAGTGCAGTTAAAACTCTCCAGCATTGCAGGTTGTGAATGAGTCCGTGGGCGAAGGAGTGCAGTGTAAGCGAAAGGACGAGTATTTCCTATTTCCTTTAACAACACTCTTCCTCTACATTCTAGTTTGCCATCACCAGGTAAAAATACCTGAATTTTTTGCGGCTCAAAACTTACAATTTCACCATCTACATTTAACTCCAAGTTTTGCATCTGGGTGCGAATCAAGTCTGAGGTCAAGGCGCGGTTAATATCTACTTCAGTAACTACAATGTGACCTATAGCATTTACTGACTCATTGAATTCTATTTGACCAAAAAGAGCAGTTAACGGATTGATGTCAATGCTATCTGTTTGTAGTTTAATTTCTTGGACACGGATGTCTTTTTGTATAACTAATCCTTCACCTGCAAAGGAAACTCCATCCGCCTGTCCCTGAAGTATTTTTAATAAATCAGTTTGTACATTTATGTCTATTTTTTCTACTTTATCTAACCCTAGTGATACCATCATTTCAGCGCCCTGAGATAGAATTTTTTCTTCCAGATTATGTTCGTCTTGCATGGATTAGTATCTCCTAAATATCCTCTTACTACTTACTGTAAAGGCTAGATACTAAAGAGCGAATCTACATTCCGGTACATAGTCGGAGAATTGAGTAATCAAGTAAAGGATATTGTTTCTCTTTTAACTTTTGCCTTTTTGGTAACAACCATTTTTACACCGCTGCTAGGGACAATTGTAATTCCACGACGGACTGGATGCACAGGACGTTTATCAGCAAGGCTTAATTCAAAATGTGATAATATTATGGCTGTTACTAATTTTAGTTCATACATGGAAAATGCCGCACCAATGCAACCGCGATAACCTCCACCGAAGGGTAAATATTCATAAGGTGAAAATTTTTGGTTGAGGAATCTTTCTGGACGAAACTTTTCTGGTTCTGGGTAAGTGTCCGTTCGGCGATGTGCTAAATAAATACAGGGAACTAAAACTGTTTCTGCTGTAAATTTATGCCCCATAATTTCCACTCTATCTTTTACCATTCGCGGTGTGCAAATTAAAGCAATAGGATGAATTCGCAGTGTTTCTTGACAGACGGCGGTGAGGTAAGGTAATTGTGTAATTTTTTCAGGATTTGTGAGATTGTCCAAGGTATTTAGTTCTTGCATTAGCCGATGTTTAACCTCTGGGTGAGAGTGAATTAAATAAAATATCCAGGCTAATACACCAGATGTAGTTTCGTAACCCAATAGCAATAATGAAACTAGTTGATCGCGTAATTCCTCATTTGTCATCTGTTGCCCATTTATGTCATGCGCTGACATCAGCAGACTGAGAATATCTGTACGCGCAGCATCTTTTTGGCAACGTCTTTCAAAAATTTCTGCATAGATGAGTTTATCAATTTGCTCTCGTCTTTTTAAGAAAATTCCCCAAGGACTCCATGCGCCGAAATCTTTTTGCAGCAAAGGAAAGAAAAACAAGCTGGAATACCAAGGTTTAGTTACGTCTTCTAATAAAGAACTCAATTGTTCTTTTAATTGTTGGTAACGCACACCATGAGTAATCCCAAATACCACTTGTAAGATAATTTCTAAAGTGATATTTGACATTAATTTATGTATACAAATATTTGTACCTGATGTCCAAGTTTGTGTAATATCTTCAGTAATTTGGCAAATTGTTTGTCCATAAGACTTTAAATTGTCGCCATGAAATGCTGGGAGTAATAGCTGCCGTTGTTGTTGGTGCGATCGCGCTTCTTGAAATACAATAGAATTCTCTCCAAACAAGGGCTTAAATACATGGGTTGCTTTCTTAAAATCTAACTTGTGTGCAGAGATGGCAAAACAATCGCTAATTGCTTGGGGATGGCTAAAAAATACTATCGGTGGCGACTTTAAACCCATTACCCGCATTGTGAAAATGCCACCATACTTGGCAGCATAATTTTCTAAAGTTTTTGTGGGTTTAGCAATTAATTGCAGAGTTTGCAGCAACGCTGGTGTGCTTAGACTATTAAGTGTTTTCATTGTTTATTCCATACCTTTATAATTTAATAAGCTGCAAATAAGCTGATGCACTTTAGGTCAACCTTGATTCTTTTTAACTTCCTTTTTAAAGAGAGAATTATCGCAAGCTTTTTTAATAGTTTGGCGGGATATTTGGGATTTAATTTACCACTAATATCATGTCCGCTTAAAGACTTATCATTAAGACCGCAGGGGGGCAGAGGAGCAGAGGTGCAGAGGGGAGGGGTTTTTGGGCTTTCTGTATAGAGAAAGGGAATTATAACTAATTAGCCGGACATAATATAAGTTAACCATTCTGGCAAATCATTACTATTAAGTTTACAACTATAACAGTCCTAAATCATTCGTGAAAAATTAGATCCCCGACTTCTCAAAGAAGTCGGGGATCTGGACACAAATCAATGGGGATTATTTAAAAGCATTGAAAATCTATCTAAATATATAGAGTTTGTTGAACGCAACCATCAAACTCCCCAGCATCAAAAAGTGGTTGTCTGTAAAATAGGAGACTTCACCTGACGTTGACTCGTGACAACCATCTCAATGGGACGATCTGGGCCTGTCACCAAACCACGGCGTTTAGGTCGCACTTCACCTTTATTAACTAGTTCTAATTCCTTACTAGAAAGAATTTGAGCAAGTGCTAGCTTCATTTCCAACTGGGCAAATGCTAGCCCAATACAGCGCCTAGCACCACCGCCAAACGGCAAATATTCATAGGCAGAAAATTGCCGTTCTAAAAAGCGTTCTGGCTTAAACTGCTTAGGTTCTGGATAAATATCTTCCCGTTGATGGGTTAGATAAATAGAACCAACTAGGACTGTACCGGGTTCTAGTTCGTAACCGCCCAGCGATATCGGTGTTCTTACTTTTCTGGGAAAAGTTAGCATACCTACTGGATAAATCCGCAATGTCTCGCAACAAACAGCGTTGAGATAAGGTAATTTAAAAACGGTGCTGGGGTCTGGATTATTGCCCAAACTATCTAATTCTTGCAGTAGCTTTTGGCGCACTGATGGTATTTTGTGAATCCAGTAGAATGCCCATGCTAAGGCTGTCGCTGTAGTTTCGTGACCAGCGACTAACAGAGTCATCAATTCATCGCGCAATTCTTGATCGGTCATGGGTTGACCTGCTTCATCTCTAGCAGCCATGAGTAAGCTAAGAATATCCGTGCGTGATGAATCTGCTTGTTCTCGACGTTCCCGAATTTCCTCATACAGGAGTTCGTCAGCTTCTTGCTGAAGGCGCATCTGGTTTCCCCAGAAGTTAATCGGGCCAAAATCTCTTTGCAAAGCTGGAAAATAAAGCAAAGCCACACTTAACCGAGAACTGGCCTTTTCTAAAAGATCGCCCAAAAAATTCTGTAGTTTTTCGGCGCGAGGCCCTTCATGTAGCCCAAATACAGCTTGCATAATCACCCGCAGGGTAATAGCTTGAGCAGCAGACCGAATATTAAAGGGTTTACCTATCTGGTATTGGCTGATAACTTGCTTGGTGACATCGCTAATCACCTGACTATAGTTTCGCATTCTTTCGCCGTGAAACGGAGGCATTAACAACTGGCGTTGACGCTGGTGTTCTGCGCCGCTGATGGTAATCACAGAATGCTTACCCAGTAAAGGTTCAAACAGCTGATTCACATCACCAGGCGCTTCTAATTCCTTGGTATCAGTTGTCAAAATTTGCTGTTGCGCTTGGGGGTTGCTGACAATCACCAAAGGAGGAAGATTTTTGTCCAATCTGAGAGTAAAAATCTCGCCATAGCTTTTGGCACAAGCTTCCATAAATAACATCGGATTAACAATCCAGCGCAGCGCCTGTACAACTGCTGGAGTTTGCGGCCCATTTGGGAATTTCATAAATTTTTTCCTACTGAATATTTTTTTGCTACTTCAATTAACTGAAATTTTAGTTGCGTGACCATTTAAAGTACTTATCCTAACGTTGTAAAAAAGCAATAAACTGTTACAACCTCGAAGATGTAAAATTTTTGTTAAATTCAACGAGCATCTACAGTTTCACCTCATCGTCAAAAGGTACTCAGCATGACTGCAATCTCTCCAAAGGCATCTTCAGCGCTTCCCAATTTTTCTGAAGGAATTCAATATTTTGGTGAAGCACTACCAGATTTTGAAACTTATGGTGCAACATCTGCTATTGAGTCGGGCAAAATAGCGATCGCATCTCCTACAGACAAAGCAGCTGTATATCAAACTTTACTGGCTGCTGATGCCTTACGCTACCTGACTTTGCAAGTTACTGGTAGTAAAGCTTCTGGCCATCCCGGCGGATTCGCTAGCCAAGCAGAAGCTTACGCATCTCTTGTCATGCTGGGATACAAGAACATTATTA
>CAXUOL010000388.1:0-6542 GCA_964252435.1 uncultured Nostoc sp. | reverse complement strand
AAATTCTCGGCGGTTACGATATCAGCAAAATCGGAGAAGTTGTAGCGACTGTTTAGAGTGAATTGTAATGGTTGGTTGTGTGGTTAAAGGAAAACTTGGCGTAAATTTAAATCCTGCTGCAACCACTCTTTAGGTATGAGCAACCTTCAGGAGATTACAACAACTGATGATGTTGAATTCGTAATTCGTAATGACGCTCCTGCGTCGCTAACGCTGCGCTAACGTAATTCGGATTGAATTTTAGTTTCCAGCTTGGAATCTGTAGCTTTCTTTTTTACAATTGGAATTATACCAATTCAATTCATGACTGCAACACATCCTTGGGTAAAGACGCGATTCATCGCGTCTCTACAAATGGTCTATTTGTCGCTTTCTTTTTTCCAATTGGTATTACTACCGCCAGAGAAATTATTTGAGTGAGCGGATGGTAATACTTGCAATATTTCTTGAGTGATGTCTTATCGCTCTAGCTATTAGTCAGAAAAAATAATGACTAATGGCCAACGAAAACTGACCAAAACTTAAATATGTTCTGGATACAGACTCTTTTTGCTGTAGAACGAGCACCTCCAACAACGTTCTACATCAGGTCGCTGCTGTAATTTTACAGTGCGAGTACCTCCGGCACTTTGTGCCAATGCCTCATAAATCAAAAGACCCACCAAACAAACAATTACAGGATCAATCATCATGTCCGACGAAAAAATTAGACAAATTGCTTTCTACGGTAAAGGCGGTATTGGTAAATCTACCACTTCCCAAAATACCCTTGCTGCGATGGCAGAAGTGGGTAAGCGGATTTTGATTGTCGGATGTGACCCAAAAGCTGACTCTACCCGTTTGATTCTGCACTGTAAAGCTCAAACCACCGTGTTGCACCTCGCTGCTGAACGAGGTGCTGTGGAAGATATCGAACTTGAAGAAGTGGTTATCAATGGTTTCCGAGATATCAAATGTGTGGAATCTGGTGGCCCTGAACCTGGTGTAGGTTGCGCCGGTCGCGGTATCATTACCGCCATCAACTTCCTCGAAGAAAACGGCGCTTACTCAGATGTAGATTTCGTATCTTATGACGTATTGGGCGACGTTGTGTGCGGTGGTTTTGCGATGCCAATTCGTGAAGGTAAAGCCCAAGAAATCTACATTGTTACCTCCGGTGAAATGATGGCGATGTTTGCTGCTAATAACATCTCTCGCGGTGTTCTCAAGTACGCCCATACTGGCGGCGTGCGCTTGGGAGGTCTAATTTGTAATAGTCGTAATACTGACAGAGAAGACGAACTGATTAGTACATTGGCGGCGAGATTGAGTACTCAGATGATTCACTTTGTTCCCCGCGACAACATCGTGCAACACGCAGAATTGCGCCGGATGACTGTCAACGAGTACGCACCTGATAGCAATCAAGCTAATCAATACCGGACATTAGCGGACAAGATTATCAACAATACAAATCTTGCCGTTCCCACACCTATTGAGATGGACGAGCTAGAAGATTTGTTGATTGAATTTGGTATTCTCGAAAGCGAAGAAAATGCTGCAAAACTGATAGGTGCCGCCAACGCTCAAGCAGATGGTGAGAAAAAGCTAGAAGATGCCCAAGGCGAAGCACTAGAAGCTCTGAAAAAAGGAAATGTAGAAATAGTTTCTGGTAGCGAGAAGAAGTAAGGTTCTTGTTTAGATTCAGGTGCTAAATCCAGAGTAAATATCAGGTGGGCAAAAATAGCCCACCTCTCACCGAAATAGTAACGTTAGCGGATAGCTAAGTTTTAGTCCGTGCTGAGTAAAAAGTAAAATTAGACCGACTAAGCATCAAATTACTTTCGAGTAGCGAGTGCTTCGGCTAAGAGTGGGAAGATTCATTATTACTACTTATTCATTACTTTTTACTCAGGACTCAGCACTCGTCACTGCTGAAAAATCCTTTAAAATGGAGGTAATCGAATAGCCCATCTTAACTTCTGTTCGTTTCAACTTCACCGTGCTAACACTAATCTATTAAGGTCTACACAGCAAAATTAATACTTTAATAGTCTGGTTCGTGTTTTTGTTTTCTCCTTCTCTAACCTAGTTGGTGTTTATGTTTTAGGGGATGGGAAATTATCTTTCTCATTCCTTTTTCTTCAATCCTTTAGATACACGATTAATAAATGAAAATCCTCTGAAAGCTTTTTGACATTCACCTAACACCTAATAACTTCTACCTATTATCACCAAAAAATGAATCCCACCCCAGGAAAAATTAACGATTCGCTCAGTGACTTCAATTCTGAAGATGCTCCTCAGCAGCAGAAACAAAAGAAAAAAAAGTCCTCCACACAATTACCCCAACCTGGAACTACTCAAGGGAGTTGCGCTTTTGATAGTGCAATGATTACCCTAGTACCAATCACCGATGCTGCTCATGTAGTTCACGGGCCAAGTGGCTGTGCTGCCAGTATTTGGGGAAGTTACAGCAGTCTCTCTTCTGGTTCGATGCTGTACAAGATACGCTTTTCTAGCGACATCGATGAAAACGATATCATCTTCGGTGGAGCCAAAAAGCTGTACAAAGGTATTTTAGAATTAGCAAGACGCTACAAACCGGCGGCGGTATTTGTTTACTCTACTTGCATCACCGCCCTGATTGGGGATGATATTGAGGGAGTTTGCAAAGATGCCACCGAGAAAACAGGAATACCTACTATCCCTGTACATTGTCCTGGATTCATTGGGAACCAAAATTTGGGCAACCGTGTCGCTGGTGAAGCAATGCTTTCATATGTTATTGGAACAGCTGAACCAGAGATTACGACACCCTCTGATATCAACTTGATTGGTGAACATAACATCGCAGGTGCAATATGGAATGTTCTACCGTTATTGGAGAAATTAGGTATCAGAGTTTTGGCAAAAATTACAGGCGATGCTATCTACAAAGAAGTTTGCTATGCCCATCATGCCAAACTTAACGTGATTCTCTCCTCTAAAGCACTAATCAACGTGGCAAAAGGGATGGAAAAAAAATATGGCATTCCCTATATTGAAGAGTCTATCTATGGTGTAGAGTCAATCAACCAATGTTTAAGGAATATTGCTGCAAAGTTAGGTAATCCTGATTTGCAGGAACGTACAGAAAAGTTAATTTTAGAAGAAACTGCTGCAATAGATGAAAAACTCGCTCTGTATATTACCCGATTGCAAGGTAAGCGCATTATCCTTTCTATTGGAAGTTTCAAGAGTTGGTTGATTATCTTTGCTGCTAAGAAATTAGGGATGGAAGTTATTGCTATTAGTACTAAGGATAATACTGAGGAGGATAAAATTAGAGTTAAAAGTTTGTTGGATCAAGATGGCATAATTCTAGAACAAAATACTCCTGAAGAAATTTTACAGATAATTAACGAAAATCAAGCTGATATGTTAATTGCTGATAAACGCCATCAAGATACTTCTGTCACAGCTAGAATTCCATTCCTAGATATTAATCAAGAACGCAACCATCCTTATGCAGGGTATATAGGAATTTTAGAAGTAGCACGAGAACTGTATGCCGCTTTTTACAACCCTGTATGGGAGCAAGTATATCAGCTAGCCCCGTGGTTAGAGGATGGGGGAGCAGGGGGAGAAATTACTTCCTCATCCCCCTCATCTTCTCCAGAGGAGGACATCTAAATGGCAATTATTAGCGTTACGAGTACATCTGTTGCAGTTAATCCCCTGAAACAAAGCCAAACTGTGGGTGCAGTTTTAGCCTTTTTGGGGTTGAAGGGAATCATGCCTTTATTACACGGTTCTCAAGGCTGTACTGCTTTGACTAAGGCGGTATTGGTACAACATTTCCGTCAGACGATTCCCCTTTCTAGTACGGCGATGACAGAAGTTGCAACCATTTTGGGTGGTGAGGAAAGAGTTGAACAAGCAATCTTGACTTTGGTGCAGAGATCCAAACCAGAAATTATCGGTCTTTGTAGCACTGGATTGGTGGAAACTAGAGGCGATGACATGGGACGCTTTGTAAAGGAGATTCGCCACCGTCACCCAGAACTGGATTATTTACCAATTGTGCTTGTCTCTACACCGGATTTCAAAGGTACATTACAGGATGGCTTTGCTGGAGCAGTTGAGAGTATAGTCAGGGAAATTCCTCAAAAAAGCTCTAAGCAAGACGCTTGTCCTACACAAATCACGATTTTGGCGAGTTCTGCCTTCACACCAGGGGATATACAGGAAATCAAAGAGATTGTCACCTCTTTTGGACTTGTACCTATTGTAGTACCTGATCTTTCTGGCTCATTAGATGGTCATATAGAAGATTCTTCTAGTGCCATTACAGCTAATGGCACAAATGCAGCAAAGTTGCGGTCAATTGGTAGTTCTGTATTCACTTTGGCACTAGGTGATAGTATGCGGGGTGGGGCGCAAATTTTGGAGCAGAGATTCAATATACCTTATGAGGTATTTGGTGAACTGACGGGACTAACAGCTGTAGATAAATTCTTGCAAGCATTGGCGGATATCAGTGGCGTCAGCGTACCAGAGAAATACCGCCGCCAACGCCGTCAGTTACAACATGTCATGTTGGAAAATCACTTTTACTTTGGTTGCAAGCGAGTTTCTTTGGCGCTGGAACCCGATTTACTTTGGTCAACAGTTTCTTTTTTACGATCGCTAGGAGTTGAGATTCACTCAGCAGTGACAACAACACGCTTTCCTCTGCTCGAAAAACTGCCGATTCCTAGCGTCACTATCGGCGATTTGGAAGACTTTGAGCAATTGGCGGTTGGATCTGATTTGCTAATTACCAACTCTCATGGAGTGGCGATCGCTCAACGCTTAAAAATTCCTCTCTACCGTCAAGGGATTCCTATTTTTGACCGCTTAGATTATGGTCAGTTCACCAAGGTTGGCTATCGAGGTACTATACAACTCTTATTTGATATTGGCAATCTGTTTTTAGAGCAGGAAACAAAGGTTAAGCATTAATATTAGTTATCATGTCGATGTTTCCTTCACTGACACAGACATTTTAAATAATGATGAAAAGGTTTGTAGAGTGGTGTGTTGAGTTTTCTTCTTGGTGGAATATTCGCCAAAGTAGAAAGCCTCTTTTGTTTATCGTTATGCTTACCTTGAGTGCGATCGCTACGTTGATGTTGTCGTTCCCCTTAAACGCTCAAATAAATCTGCCGTCAACGCCAAAATCTGAGTTAAGGGGGGTGTGGTTAACAAATATTGATAGTGATGTGTTATTTGAGCGCGATCGTTTGAAGAATGCCTTACAAACTCTTGATGAATTAAACTTTAACACCGTCTATCCTACTGTGTGGAATTGGGGTTATACACTTTATCCCAGCAAAGTTGCAGGTAAAGTTATTGGGCGATCGCTCGATCCCACACCCGGACTCAAAGGGCGAGATATGCTCAAAGAAATTGTCAGTGAGGGACATAAAAAAGGGTTAACCGTGATTCCCTGGTTTGAATTTGGCTTCATGGCTCCTGCTGATTCCCTTTTAGCTAAAAATCGCCCCCAATGGCTTACCAATCGCAGCAACGGTACGCGGATTGTCAAAGAAGGCACACATGACAGGGTTTGGCTAAATCCTTTTCGCCCAGATGTGCAACAATTCATCCAAAATCTAATAGTTGAAATCGTCAAAAACTACGATATTGACGGTATTCAATTTGACGACCATTTTGGCTTGCCATCAGAATTAGGCTACGATGCCTACACAGTAGCGTTATACAAAAAAGAACACCGTGGTAAAGCTCCCTCCGTGAACCCTAAAGACTCAGAATGGGTACGTTGGAGAGCTAACAAAATTACCGACTTTATGAAGCGGGTATTTACAGCCATCAAAGCCACTAAAAAAGACTGTCTTGTTTCCGTTTCACCTAATCCTCAACGTCTTTCTTATGAATTCCTTTTAGCAGACTGGCAGAAATGGGAGCGGATGGGACTGATTGAAGAGTTGGTATTGCAGATATATAGTAAGGACTTGGATTTTTTTATCAGTGAATTAGAGTATCCAGAAGTCAAAGCAGCACGCAGTCATATCCCTGTGAGTATCGGCATTTTAGCTGGTTTGAAAAACAGAGCAATACCCATACAACAGATTCAGACACGAGTGCAAAAAGTACGCGATCGCAATTTTGCTGGAGTCTCTTTCTTTTTCTATGAAACACTTTGGAATATGAGCAAAGAAAAGCCGCAAGATCGGCAAACTGGCTTCCAGAATATTTTTCCCACACCAACGGCTTACCCGAATCTGCTAGCAGGTTGGAAACCTTTCAGTTAATTTTCCTCATCAGCTGTCGGTGAACACATCGCTTAATTTAAGTGAAAGTTCACCCCTTTGGGGTGACGCTCGCAAGCTCGCTAACGCTGCGCTAACGTCAGTCGCTCATGGGGGAAACCCCCAACTCTTGGAGACGCTCCGCGTTCGCGTAGCGTTCCGTTCGCGCAGCGTCTCCAAGAGTTGGAAAGGCGCTAGCCTCTCCCTTTGGGCTACGGTGTACACACAAGTCGAATTACCCCCCTTAATCCCCCCGATGCATTGGGG
>CAXUOL010000387.1:0-6549 GCA_964252435.1 uncultured Nostoc sp. | reverse complement strand
TTTTAAACACATGAATAAACTTCCGTGTTCGCTTCTCTACATAACTGTTTTCAATTAGATAATATTGGGGCTAACTTTGGAGAAGATGCTATTTCCCCCTCATTATGCAAATCTGCCAAAATCCCAATTGCTCAAATCCATTCAACTCTGATAGCAATAGATTTTGCGTGAGTTGCGGACAAAGCAACTTTGGCAAACTTCTCAGAAACCGTTACCGCGTATTAAGACTCTTAGGTGAAGGTGGATTTAGTAGAACCTATGCTACAGAAGATGTAGACAGACTAAACGCGCCTTGCGTCATCAAGCAATTTTTCCCGCAGTTTCAGGGAACAGGACAACGCACTAAAGCCGCAGAATTTTTTAAAGAAGAGGCTTTTCGGTTGTATGAACTGGGAGAAAATCATACCCAAATTCCCAGATTACTAGCTTATTTTGAACAAGGTACTAGCTTGTATCTCGTACAAGAATTTATTCAAGGAAAAACTCTCTTACAAGAAGTTCAGCAACAAATTTATGGCGAACAACAAATTTGGGAACTTTTAGCTGATTTATTACCAGTTCTGCAATTCATTCATACCCATAACGTCATTCATCGAGATATCAAACCAGAAAATATCATCCGCCGTGCAAGTGATGAAAAACCTGTCTTAATTGACTTTGGTGGTGCTAAACAAGTAACACAAACCAGTATCGGAAGACAAGCTACAGTAATTTATACCCTTGGCTATGCCCCAACAGAACAAATGGCTGGATTTGCTTGTCACGGCAGTGATTTGTATGCTTTGGGTGTAACTTGTGTGCGTCTTTTAACTCAATGTTTGCCGTTGCAGGATGCTTCTGGACAGATTAATGACCCTATTTATGATGCCATGAATGCTAAATGGTTGTGGCGCGAACGTTTACAAAAAAAAGGTATTACTATCAGCGACGACTTAGGGAAAATTTTAGATAAATTACTCAAACATCTACCGAGTGAAAGATATCAAACAGCAGTAGAAGTCATCAACGATTTAAAGTTTGCCACATCGAACATTGAACCTGTTGCCTTAAAAATTGTTTCGATGCCTCAACCAATATTACCGCCGCTACCACAAAAAGTAATCGTACCATTACCCCCATTAGAAACCTTTGAATTTGACGTAGTGACAGTAGACACAGGTGGTAGAGAAGTAAACCGCATAAACTGTAATGCAAACTTCTTTGCTGAAGAATTAGGTAAGTCTGTCACATTAGAAATGGTATCAATTCCTGGTGGTACTTACATGATGGGTTCACTGGAATTTGAAGGAGATGCTGACGAACGTCCTCGACATCAAGTTACTGTTGAACCATTTTTTATGGGGAAATTTCCTGTAACTCAAGCACAGTGGAGAGTAGTAGCAGCTTTACCCAAAGTCAAACAAGCTTTAAATCCCCATCCATCGAAATTCAAAGGTTTAGATAGACCAGTAGAAAATGTATCTTGGTATGAGGCTGTAGAATTCTGTCTCAGGCTATCAGAAAAAACTGGACGCGACTACCGTTTACCGAGTGAAGCAGAATGGGAATATGCTTGTCGGGCTGGAACTACAACCTCATTCCACTTTGGCGAAACCATTACTCCTGAGTTAGTCAGCTGCACTATGGAACCAAAAAGCCAATTTCGTAAAGAAACAACCAACGTCGGTAGTTTTGAAGTCGCCAACGCCTTTGGATTGTACGATATGCACGGGTTAGTTTGGGAATGGTGTGCTGATTCGTGGCATAACAATTACAATGACGCACCCTTAGATGGAACAGCTTGGGAAGTTGGCGGTGATATAAATCGTCGGGTGCTACGCGGTGGTTCTTGGAGTTTTAGTGCAGAACTTTGTCGCAGCGCCAGTCGTAGCTGGAATGAATCAGATGGTGGACTGAGGGTTTGTGGCTTTAGAGTAGTATTTTCTGTAGAGGAGATTATTTAGTAATTTAATTATAAGGTTGTATAAATTATGAACAATAGAATTGAGAAAGGTGACATAGTAGTTATAAATAAAAATGGAAAATATGATCAGCAAGTAGGTGAAGTTAGTCAGGTAGATTACAATATTTTCTTCGTCAAAATAGTCTTAGTAAAGTTAGGTAATCAAGAAGAAGCCTTTGAAGAAAAAGATTTACAATTAAAAACTAAAAAGCCCAGCCTGCAAGAAATAACTGTATCAATAGACACAATTTTAGAACAAGTTGCTCAGATTCCCGACTTGCCAGCAAAAGAGAAAGTAGAGTTACCCAACCGTTTGAAATATCTGAAATTAGATATTCCTAAATTAGATAAGCAACTGATTCAAAAAAACTTCGACAGTATAGATAAAATACTTGCAAAAACAAGAGAAGCAGACTCTTCAGCAACTTTTTGGCAGGAAATAGATCCTAATTTGGAGAAAATAAGTTGGTGGATTAGAACAAGTCTGTGAACTAAGAAGTAAATCGGCGAGAATAAATCAGCTTTCTCTGGTTCTCAGCTAGAGTCTGCGAATACCTAATTAGACTTCTTGGATAAATCAAAAGCTCTCACCCTAAATCCCTTTCCCAATCTTGGGAGAGGGACTTTTAAATTGGCTCCTAAATAATTGGCATTGGACATAATTAAACGTAACTATATTTTTTTCATCTTCTATCCTTAATGCTTTACACCTTATACTTTACGCCTCATTATAAATAGTGATTTTTATTCGAACCCACTTACTTAATTTTGTATTTGTAACTGTATGGTTTACATTTTGTTATTAACTGTATGCTTACATAATCTTAAGTTTTGAGAATACTTTTTTAGCGGTAATTTTTGAATTTATAGATTAATAAAGGACGTTTTATTAGATAAAATAAACTACGAAGATCGTCAGAAATATATATGCGTTTTTTTCAGTTTGCAGAAATTCTTGGTTGTACGACAGCAGCTTTTATCTCAATAGCACCCATACAGGTAGAAGCTGCAACTTTTAAAGTGATATCTGGAGTCACCAGCATCGATCGCGATCACGAAGAAATTCTTAGTAATATTGGGCTAACCTTGACAGGCACTAATCAGGCAGTTGCACCAATTCCTAGCAATTATTTAGTTGGCTTCAACATCGACTCACTTACTAACTTCACGTTCAGTGACAAGGGCGGTTTTACTCCGCTCTCAGGTACAATCGAGCATACTGGTACTGTTACATTCAACAATCAAATTACTGTTGGTGATTTTTCAATCGATTTTGCTCCACGACGTACCGTCACAGGTGCCAGCGGACTTGTTTTAAGAGATACATTTTCTTTAAATACAATTTTGTTTGATTTGAGCACTCCGGGACTTGTGGCATTTGATGGTCAAAATTTAACCATCCCTGATGTTCAATTGTTGATTTCTCCAGAGTTTGCTGATATATTAGATGACCCTGAATTATCCGGTTTGTTTGCTGGAACTGCACGAATTGATGCTCAAGTTGCTTCCGTCCCTGAACCTGATAGTGTACTAGCAACTTTAGTAGCAGGTGCGGCTCTTTTAGCAGCTAGATTTTATACTCAAAAAATTAAATACACCTGATATTTTGAAGCATAGCCAACCAAAAGTTCGCTCTACAACCAACGCTTAATCCTTTTCAAATCTCGTTTCCAGCCAGAGGCTGGAAATCGTTTGATTGTCCAGTTTATCTTTGTCTATTACGTAGTGGTCTATCGCATTAAATTTGTAGGGTGAATTAACTTTTAAATTTCTCTTCTTTTTTCTCTTTCTTCGTGTACTTCGCGTACTTCTCTAACGAGACGCTGCGCGAACGCGGTTCGTTCTTTTACCCACCAAAATTAATGACACATACTAGTAGTAAGCACTTCACAGCTTATAGTGCTTTTCAAGTAATTGAACTACACTACTCCACACTCTCTACTCCTCGTTTCAGTCGTGGTCTAACTACTTGAAAATTGCTGTAAGACAAAGACTAAAGTCCTTACTACAAAATTGTTTATCGCAATTAAGCCCAGTTGCGTACTACTACAATCTTGAACCTACTTTCACCAGACAAATCGTAGTCTAAAGAGCCGTAGTGTTGCAAAGCCCAGTCTTGCAAATCTTGAATTGCACGGGCAAAGATATCATCTGGGATGTGCCAAGTATTGCGATAAATCTTGTTTTGATAAGATTCAAGCAATTTGCCCACAGTTAGTTCAGACTGCCATTTGGCTGCAACAACTGTTTCTAAATTTGCTCCTTGTTCGCGCAACTCACCTAAAACTTCTTCTGCTGTTGCACCACAGCGAGGTAAGGGATAATCATAGCTAGCAATGATATCTTGCCAACGTTGCTGAAATTCAAATTTACCCTGATTGACATCTTCATTAACTTTGCTGAAATTCATATTACCGTGAGTGTAGAGGTAAATTCCTCCCGATTTAAGGACTCGACGAATTTCTGCTAGTGCTTGCTTCCAAGCAGAAACTAGGTGAAACACATGAACTGTCAACGCTACATCAAAAGAATTGTCAGCAAATGGTAGAGAAATTGCATCTCCCTTAATTGCTGTTAATTTATGAGACACACCCTCTAGCTTTTGGTGCAGTTCAGCTAACATTTTTTCAGAGATATCTATACCAGTGTAAGAGTAACCTCTTTTTGCGATCGGGACAGCAATTCTACCAGTGCCGATACCTGTTTCATAGAATTTGGTTTCTGCTGTTGCTGAAACTAGATTGAGAATAAAATCTGTGATTTCCTCGGAAATCCCAGGCGGTAGTCCTCGTGTTGCATCGTAGATATCATAAACGCGATCGAATGAAATAGTTGCAGTCATTTATCTCTTATCCTTTAGTGAACTTATTGACAAAAACAACTCTAGCCAGATGACTAAAAAAATTGCACTTTATCAAGTTTTTTTAGAGCAAAAAATAATGAGCTAATATGTAATGTTTGCAGCAGTATACCTTGATCAATACCTTCAATGACCTTTTTTAAAGGCAATAAAATTACATCAATTTGTTCAGTACTGTCTAACTTTAAATCAGCGACACATTCCACATCTGTTGCTAAAAAACAATGGGTTAAATTGGTATGAGTAGCTGGGTTTGGTGATAATATACCAGTTTCAATAAAATGATTGCTAGTGTAACCAGTCTCTTCCAATAACTCACGTTTTGCAGCTTCGACTGGTAAAACATCTTCAGTCTCTACAGCACCACTGGGCAATTCTAGAATTGTTTTTTTCAGACCGTGGCGATATTGCTTTACTAAAATAACTTCTTGATTTTTGGTTAAAGCTACAACATTTACCCATGCTGGATATTCCAGAACATAATAGGGTTCAACTATTGTTCCATTAGGCATTTGGCAAGTATCAGATCGTACTGAAATCCATTTATCTTTTACTACATGCCTAGATTTTAATAAAATCCAATCAAAGGAATATACCATATTTAAACCTCTATTTGTCTGCTTTTTACAGTAATTATTTCTAGTAATTTTAAATTTGGTAAAGCTAGTACTATAGCCATTGGATGCTCAAGTTCCTGCCAGAAATGAAATGGTTGTTTGCCAGTAAAAGCAGCAATAAACAGCGTCATGACAGTGCCGTGCGACACAATCATTACATCACCAGTTGGAGTTTTGGCAATAATATTTTCTACAGCTTGCTGGAAGCGTTGATGAGCTTGCGTTGCTGTTTTCAATCCCATCACCAATTCATCTAGTGTGGTGAAAAAAGCAGTCAGGATTTCAATAAACTTTTTTTCTTCTATAAAACTAAGATTACTACGGTTATGTTCATTTAATTCTGCAAAAACTTCAACAGATTGATTAAATTTCTGGGCAATAATCTGGGCAGTTTCTATAGCTTTTAGCTCATTGCTAGCAGTTATAGTACTTGGTTGGAAATTTGCTAACCTTTGCGCTAACAACTCTGAGCGTTCTCGCCCTTCTGCTGATAATGGCCAGTCTCTAGCAGGCAATTTTGCTATTTTCTCTGGAAGCAAATGTCTAACCAGAATTAATCTTTGCACACTATTTTTATTGAAAGTCGCATTCATAAATAATTCATTGGATGCGCGTTGCTAAAATTACTGCATTTTTTGCTGTCACGCGGATTTCTGTGGCAGCAATCCGAGAATCTTTGAGCCAAAATTCCCTGATTGGATCTGTGCGTCCGTACCATTCTGGAGGCTAGTATTCTTCGGGTGTGAGATCGTCTAGTAAGATGAAGCCTCCAGGCTTGAGAGCAGTTATCAATGTTTGAGGTTCTGTGAGTTTTGCCTTTCCGCCATCGGCAAATAACAAATCAAAGGGAGCATAGGTGAGTAAATCGCGCCAGTCGCCTTGAAGTGCGCGGACATTAGACTTATCTGCAAATAGCTGTTGCACAACTTTGGCACGATCGCGTAGACGCGAAGCGGCTTGTCGTAAGACATCGCTCTCGATCGTAATCAATGTACTATCTGGATGTAATGCACTCACAATCCACGCTGCACCAACCCCACACCCGCTACCAATCTCGCCAATTTGACCCTGTGTGATGTGGCTGGTGAGGACGTGCAACAGGCGACCAACTTCTGGGAGTGAGGATTGGG
>CAXUOL010000386.1:0-6590 GCA_964252435.1 uncultured Nostoc sp. | reverse complement strand
AAACTGGTTTGCCAGTTGCTGCTACTGTACCTCATAACAGCCGTAAATGCTGTATAGCGCAATCGCTGATAAAAGTTTGCCCAATATGCGGATTTCCAGGCTTGCTTGAGTTGAAAGTGGATTAATTCTGGAGTGACACCTAATATATGCGGTTCACTCTTGAGGATTTGTTCTCGTTTTTCTGATTTGACATCTCCAGTGATCATTGCCAGTATAGGTCTGGATTGTGTTGGTATGGTAGAGAGTAGTTCAGAGATTTTGTGGAACTGGTCTAGCGCTAATGCTCGCAGTCCATAAAATGCTAATGCTCGATGTTCTTGATTTATACAACCTTCCAGAATGGCGGGGTATGTGCTGAGAGTTTTGCCACTGGCTGTGGGAGAGGTGAGGATTAAACTTTTACCTTGTCTAATTGCTTGTAAGGCTTGAAGTTGGTGAGAGTAAAGTTGGGTGATTCCTAATGAGTGAAGTGCTTTAATTAATTTATTTGGTAGGTCATTAGGGATATTTTTCAGATTAGGTTCTTTGGCAGAGATAGTCTGTTGCCAGAGTAAATCTTCACCTAGAAATTCAGCAATATCTGTTGGTTCAGTAGGATGGTTATTGGAGTTGGAATTGTCTGTAATGGGTGTACTAGGTGGTGTCCAAAAGCTTTGCAGTAAGGCACTATAATTGGGCGTGTTCATGGCGGTATTTTTCGCTCATTGCCCTAAAAAATCCCCCATTGGGGGAGTGATACTGAATTAGGATAGGTGGTACGGAATTTGCGATAAAAAAATTGCGGCTAACCGTACACAATTTGATTATGTATTATTTAGACTAGATAAAATAAAAATACACATAGCAGTATATGAATAAAATCCATTTGAATACGAATAATTACAAAAGCGTAAGAATCGAAATATACCAAGAGGACATTGGCAGTAATTTGCGTTTAACATGTGATAGCAGAAATTAATGCTAAAGATTGACTATCTGCACCTTCAATTTCAGCCGCTATCAATTCATATAACCGGTTCATACCAAAGGATTCACTCTTAGAAGCATCTCTAACAAAGCGAAAATTATTTAGCATGAGCATATTAATGTTTTCATAACCAATATCAATAATAATCACGGTATTTTTGGTAAAATCAGGAACATCCGGTCTTTTTTTAGGTTGAGCTTCCTTCCAGAGCAAACTACCATAACCTTCTGGCATTACCCATACCTTAGAAATATTCAAATATACGGATTCACCACGAAATTTCATTAGATGCGGGCCAGTAATCATACTAATTAACTGTATTTTCTCTTGCTCAAATTGTTCTGAGGATAAGAAAGGTAAACTTATGACTACGGATATTTCATCTTTGAGTTTAAAGTAGCCAACCGCAGCTAATACCTTTACTAGGGCATCTTCTACTTTAGATTGACCAACACCGAGATTTGCACCTAATTTAGCCCCTAATTTACCAATAGCATAACCACTACCTTTATATTCCAACCATAGATTCATTAAGGGATCGCTAGGTATACTAGTATATTTGTATATGGCACCACTAAAAATTTCTTCAAATGGGATGTGCTTGACATTGGCAGAAATGAAAACTACATTATTCGGCTCCCGGCTAATACAAGTTTTAGTATAAACTCTACCTAAATCAACACTGAGAATAGTTTTACTACTAATCTCATTTTGTTTCACCTTGTTGATTGGTGTATTTGCTTCTATTGCTGTTAAAAGACGTGCATAGTAGTTATCAGGAACAATAATTAACTCCTCTTTTAATTGGTAGAGAACTTGGTTAGTTTGTTCCACTGCTGTTTGAAATCTATTTAAAGCATCTGCTGTTGATTCTCTATCAATCTCCCACATTAAGGAAATGAGATTTTGTTGCAATCGCACTGCCAAACGCAAACAGTCTTTTTCTACTTCATCTAATGCGTGTTGACGAGTTAAATCATTAATCTGCCTTTTGCTTTCATCAGCAAATTCATAATATTTCTTCTCTAAATTGGTGTATTTGTCCGTTAATTCATTTGCAACTTGTCTATGATGCTTGGCTGCTTGTCTGTCCTTTTCTCCAGCAGCATGAGCAGTAAAAGCACCTGCTACAGCACCAACCGCCGCCCCTAAAGCACCGAATAGAAGAGGAATTATAAAAATCATATAATTTTTGACTAATTATCTAGGAATGAGGAGGAAGGCAAGGAAGTTGAGAATCAGTCAACAACTTACTATCTGCTGATGTGAGTCCTAAAGATTGAGCAATAGCCACTGATTCACGTAATCGTTGCATAGCCCCTTCTACTCCAGATGCAATTGGACGATTTCTAATTTCTTGATTAATTGCTTCTGCTTCGGACAAAAATTCTAGATTTTTCTGATGTTCATAAATCAGTTCATTTTCAATTGCTTGCAAATTCGCTAGTTCTTGCTGAGTTAAAGACTCGAAATATACTCTTACATCCTGTTTATGGTCATCAAGGATTTTGAAAAACTCGTAAACCATACCCGCAGCACCAACAACAGCTAAAACTGGTGCTGCTGCGGTTAAAGCGATCGCAATTGGTAGACAAGCTGCGACTACTGCTGTAGTTGCAAATGCCGTTGCACCCCCAACTGCACCACCCATGACGGTATCTTTTAATGTTGCTGTAGTCGCTTCCTGTGCAGAAATTTCGCCTCGGACTACACGCAGTGCATTAGTTAGAAGCGAAAAAGGTGCGGCTGTTACTGCACCAACAGCAGCCCCCAAAGGCGCAGCTTGAAGACCTGCTTTGACAGCACCTGCCAGGTTGTCAAACTGCAATTTGGCATTCAGTCTCATTTGTTCCTGCCAACTCATGGTTTTATCACCACGAGTGATGTTGTCTTTGGCATTCTCCCATTTGATATTGTTGGGGTTATTAGACCCTCCTTTGCTGTGGGGTTTGATATGACTAGCGTGTTTATCAGATAGATATTGTTCGGCATTACTAGCCGCAGATTTGCCGTCAACACCTGCGCGTTGAGATGGGGGAATCTTCTCTAACATTTCTTGGGCTTGCACCCTGCTTCTTGTCGGTTCACCAGGTCGAATCCCACCTTTATATAATCTACGCGCCGCACTTAAAGGCAAATCCTGTAAATTAGCGTGGTGAATGTTGGTTGTAGCAGCAGCGTTGACAGCAGAATTAGGATGGGAATCGTCAGACATGAGTGATTACCTTTCGTATCTAGTTTATTCTTTGAAATTTGCTAATACGCTTCCATCCAATTTGACAGAAGCGTTTAGTAACATAAATTATACTCAAGACTGAAAGTTTCTACTAATACTGAGAATTGTTGGCAGTAAATTTTTACCTGACGCTCGATTACTTGAAGAGGTTGCACTATCAACACCTTTCTTGATAGACATCTCTAAATCCAACACCATAATCACTGCTTTAGCTAAAGCGTTAATGCTTGTATTTGCTACCTCCTGACGCAAGTAGTAAATGCGATTAGGATTGCTGATACTGCACAGTTGAGCTAATTCACTATCTTTCTTAATCCCAGAAACAATCGCAGATTTAACCCATAACCAAGTTCTAAACTGCGTTAGGAGAGTAGCAACAATCATCATTAATGGTTCCGAGCGTGCCAGTAAATCATCCAGCAGGTGCAAAACTTGATTGCTTTCTCCTTGGCGAATAGCAGATGCCAGTTGTAGGCTATTCTGAGTCTGACATGGCACTAACTCTTTTACTTCTGCAAGTTCAAGTTGTCTGCCAGTACCATAAATATACAGTTTGCGTAACTCTGTGGCTGCACGAGTCATGTCGTTACCAATTGCTTCTGCTAGATATTCCACTGCATCCTTTGACAGCACCAGCTTGATTTTTTTAGCCTGAGTAGCGATCGCCTTCTCAATCAAATCAGTACGCCAAGGTGGTATCAATGGAAACTCAAATAACTTGGCATACTTGACAAGATGTTTGTAAATCTTCAGCCGCTTATCTACATTGGTGGCGACAAACACCAAAATTGTGAATTCAGGCACTTGAACAAGCTGCTGCAAAGTTTCTAACTCAGTATCACCCCACTGCTTGAGGTGGCAATTTTCGACAATCACCAGTTTTTTACCACCTGTCAGGGAACGAGTGCGAGCTACACTGATAGCTTGGTCAAGGTGATCGGCTGGAAATCGGTGATAGCAAAGTGTGAGCCATTGGGTATCAATCTCTGCTTTGTATTGGTTCAGCTGTTCCTGGATGGCGTGTTGGTCGTCACCTGTCAGCAAGACAATCATGCTTTTACCCTCCCATTACTGCTCTTGTTGGCAGTTTTAATTAATACAGTCATTGGTTGTTGACTTTGGGTAGCTCGTTGCAGCATTTTAGCGATCGCCTCTTTACTACTCTCAAACTTATTCAAGTAAGCTGGTGTAACCTCTAAAATTGCCTTGTCACCTTGCAATTTAACAAGATTTGCATGAGCCAACAGCTTTTGATTGCTGGGTTTAGCTGTATCCATCACAGAAAGCCAAATTTGAGCCAGGTTAGCAGTATTAGCTGCAACTGCTGGTAACAATTTGCCATCATGCCCTTTGTCATCTACAGGTTTAGCAGTTAGCGTCTTGGTTGCACTGACAGGCAATAAACTGGGTATCAGGTTCAGTAAGCAAACTTCTAGCCACACAGCAGCATTTACTGTGTACCGCAGATAGTTTTCTGCTTTTTGTAACTCTGCTAGAGACAAATTCAGCGTCTCGAAATTCCAGTGATTTGCTAAAACCTTGAGTTGAGCATAGCTAACACAACCAGTCAGCAAGGATTGCTCTTTGGGTGCAGACTTGATAATCAGTAAATCTCGGTATGTTTGCAGTAAGTTAGAGAGAATCAATTTAGGCGTTTTACCAGAGTCCACTAGAAGTCTTGCTACTTGCAGCAAGTTAAAGGTGTTGTTGGTGGATATTGCCTGTAAAATTGACATTAATTCTGTTTCTGTCACACCACCAGCAATTTCCATGACATGATTGGCAGTGATATCTTCATCTAAAAGACTCACCTGACCCAGTAATTGCAGTGCATCTCTGAGTCCACCATCGCTGAGTCGAGCGATCGCTGATAATGCCTCATCATCAATAGAAATAGATTCTGCATCTGCTACAATACCGAGGTGCTGCACAATTGCCTGAACAGACAAAGTGCGGAAATTAAACACCTGACAACGGCTGACAATGGTAGGTAACACCTTGTGCAGTTCTGTTGTGCAGAGAATGAAAACAATATGAGGTGGCGGTTCTTCAATACACTTAAGTAAAGCATTGAAGGCGTTACCAGTTAGACAATGACACTCATCGAGAATAAAAATTCGGTAACGTCCTGCAACTGGTGCTAAGGTACTGCGCTCAATTAAAGCACGGGCATCATCTATACCATTATTAGAAGCAGCATCAATTTCACTAACATCTAGGCTATTACTGGTTTCAATTGAACGGCAGGATTGACAAATACCACAAGGTTGGTCAGTTGGTTTTTTACTGTTGAGGCAGTTGAGGGATTTAGCAAATATCCGAGCAGTTGAAGTTTTACCTGTGCCTCTAGAACCTGTAAACAAATAAGCTGGTGCAATTTGCAGGTATTTTACAGTATTAGTCAGAGCAGTTTTGATGTAGGGCTGTCCAACTAATTCGGCTATTGTCTGGGGTCGATATTTTTGATGTAGGGCGACTGTAGACATAGGATTCATTAACCTTAATTTGTCGCCCTTACCCCTGTTAAGGGGGTGTAATTTTGAATCCAAAATAGCCTGATTTGCTCAACCGATTCCAGTAATATTTACTGATGCCATAAGTTGAGTATGCCTAATTATTTAAACGTTGAAACAGGTGGAGAATTTTATGGGGTTTACAACCAAGCTATAGTACTTTTAGACTTCATCTCCTTGGCTCATAAAATGCTAAATTTATATTTGTTACCTGCCTCCTTAAGCAGTAGCGAATTCTGTTAAACCTCGTTTACTGGGATGATGGAAACCCAAAACAATATCGGCTTGAGGTATTCCGGCTGATAGCAAATCATCAACAACGCATAAATTAGTTGCATCTTCTTCCACCCAAACTTTGCCGTTCTTAATGCAGAGATAGATAATAATATACTGTATCTGCTTTTTGTCATCCCAGCCAAATCGAAACCAAAGATATTGATCTCTTGTTTCATCAAAAGCCAAGCGATCGCTTACTTCAACTCCCGTATCTTTTATAACTTGAGTATTAGTAGTTTCGTAATACTCAGTCAATATCTTCTTGATAGCATTGCGGTATTGCTCTAGCTTATCCATTGTCGAATTTCCTCTTTTTCTGTATTTACAACTATTAACAACAGGTGATTTTCATTGATGACTGCTTGTACAGATTTACGTTGAAAAAAATTCTCATAGACAACATCATCAACAGCTAAATAAAGCTTATATTCTGGCTCAGTAAGTTGAATGAGTTTCCGATAGACTATGTATTGTCCCAAGGCATTATGAAAATCATACATCAGCGATTTGCCCACAAAGCTCTTGATTTCTACGACAATCTTCTGGGGAGCATCCACTTTTGGCAGAAACACTCAAATAGCAAGTAAACCATTAAGAT
>CAXUOL010000385.1:0-6620 GCA_964252435.1 uncultured Nostoc sp. | reverse complement strand
TCTCAGTCGTTGGCTGGAGCAGATTTACGATGCTTCTTGGCAAGCTATAGAGACTTTTTTTGAGCCAAACTCCAGTAGCCTAGCTTTTAATTTCCGCACTTCTTTCGGGTTAAATGCTGCCGCTATCAAACGCGCCAAGCTGATTGACTTGGGAATAGAAATAGAGGCTCAAAAAGTTATTTTATTAGTTGCCTTAATACCAGAAGCTAACCAACAAGTTAGTATTCGCGTGCAGCTACATCCAGCTTGTAATCAACCTTATCTACCTGCTAATATCAAGCTAATTTTACTTTCAGATCGAGGGGAAATACTTCAACAAGTACAAGCAAGAATTCAAGATGTTTATGTGCAGTTTAAACTCTTTGATGGGGAGGTGGGAGAATGTTTCAGCATCCAGATTGATCTGAATAATTATCAGATAACAGAAAATTTCATAATTTAGTTATTAGGAGCCAGCAGTGTCAACCCCTTCTCTGCGTTCGCGCAGCGTGTCGTAGACAGACGCTACGCGAACGGGGAATTCAAAATTCTTGCATTATTATCCCCATAAATAAATTTAGGGGCTTGAAATATTGCTAAATAATCGCATTAAGTGTAGCTTCTTGACTTAGTACTAAGTTTCGATTCTTATTGCTCTATACCCAGATGAGAAAGAAGCGATCGCTTCGCTAGTGCCTCCCCTACTCCCCCTGCCTTAAAAGATAAATTTCCTTAACCCAAACGTATTGAGATATAAGTAGTCCGTCCTTTGCTTGTACCCGTAGTTTGTTCGATAAAAAAGGCGATTTGAGGGCTGACATGCTTAAGCAAGGAGCGATGCCTACGGCGGTAAACTACGCACTATTTTTTCAATCCATTCAAAAGTTTTTAATGCCTCTGGTGATGTATTTTTATACAAGATTGATGCGATCTCTTTTGTGGCGGCTTGTAAACGTTGTTATTCCTCGAAGGTCATCGGTTTAGCCCAAATTTGTCTTGTATAGTCCTTATACTACACTTTCCTTTCGGATTTTTGCATAAGTAGAATGCTCCCTGTTGATTAGTCATTAGTTAATCACGAATGGCAAAGTCCACTTAACTTATGAGTAAGCTAGTTGTCTTCAGCTTCTTGGGAGGAGATTTAAATCAAGGATTTCCTGTTGTCACGGCTCAACTTTGGTCTCATAACCAATTTGTACCTGTGAAATTAACAGGAAGTCTACCACCAGCACCAAAACTAAGCGAACTCTACCGCAGATGGCAGATACTCTACGCGGCAGTTCATCAACGCCTGGGTAGCAATCAACGGATAAAAGTACATTCGCAAGATATAACCAATATTTCTGTCAATGACTTCGATGAAATGTGTCAACAGCTACAAGCAAATATCAATGCTTGGTTGAAATTTGAGTCATTTCAGAATATTGAACGGCAGTTGCGAACTCTACTCAGTCGTAATGATGAAATTAGAGTCATTATTGAAACAAATATAGTTTTACTGCATCGTTTGCCTTGGCATCTATGGCATTTTTTTGAAGATTACCCGAAAGCGGAATTAGCTTTGAGTAATCATGAGTATGAATCTCCTCAGCTATTACAAAAATCTCCTACAGGTAAAGTCAAAATTTTGGCAATTCTAGGCAATAGAGTTGGTATTGATATTGATAAAGATGCCTCTTTGTTACAAGGTTTAACAGATGCCAAAACCACCTTTCTTATAGAACCAACACGGCAAATACTTGACGAGTATCTATGGAATCAGGATTGGGATATTCTATTTTTTGCCGGACATAGCACTAGTCTTGCTGACGGAGAAATTGGGGAAATTTGCATCAATCAAACAGAAAGTTTAACAATTTTGCAGTTGAAAAATGGACTTAAGGCAGCAATTAGACGCGGTTTAAAGCTTGCAATTTTCAATTCTTGTGACGGAATTGGTTTAGGACGAAATTTAGCTGATTTAAATATTCCCCAAATGATTGTAATGCGGGAAGGAGTGCCAGATTTAATAGCACAGGAATTTTTAAAAAACTTTCTTACCGCCTTTGCAGATAGCAAACCATTTTACTTGGCTGTGCGAGAAGCACGAGAAAGACTTCAAGGACTGGAAAATGAATTTCCTTGTGCCAGTTGGTTGCCAGTCATCTGTCAAAATCCTACAACTGTTCCTACTACGTGGCAAGAACTGTGCGGTAATTTTGCTGATACTAAAAAATTTGTAGGTGAAGTTTCGACAAAAAGTAAAATTGCAACACTAAAATTAAAACTTTGGACTATACTATTTAGTACTTTTCTTGTGGCTGTTTCAACGCTAGGTTTGAGATACTTGGGAGTCTTTGAGAAAATCGAACTGCAAACTTTCGATCGAATGCTACGGCTGGGACTCAAGGAAGATCCAGATCCAAGGTTGATAATTGTAGAAATTACTGAAAAAGATATTCAATCACGACAAGAGATGACCAAAGGACTGAAATCCATTTCGGATAGTACGTTAGCTAAATTGCTTAACAAAATACAAAAGTATCAACCGCGAGTTATTGGACTGGATATTTATAGAGACTTGGCTGACCCCCCAAACAAATCAAATCTAATACAGTTTCCGACTGAACTTAATAAAGAGAACGTTGTTGTTGTCTGCAAAAGCACCGATAGTAAATACGATCCCCAAGGTGTTAAATCTCCGAAAGACGTACCTGTAGAACGTCAGGGTTTTACTGATGCAATTCAAGACCCAGATGGTATTGTCCGTCGGCAAATTTTGATGATGGCACAAGAGCCTTCTTCAACTTGTACAACGCCTTATTCGTTCTCGTTGCAATTAGTTGCTCGTTACTTATCTTACGAAAATATTAAACCTAAATTTAATGAAGATTATGTACAGTTTGGCTCTAAAATATTTAAACGCTTAAAATCTAGTCGCAGTGGTGCCTATCAACAAGGAGTTGATTTAGGCGGAAATCAAATACTTGTTAATTACCGTAATGCAGATTATCAGAAAATTTCCCTTGATGATGTATTGAGTAATAAATTTGATCGTAAATCATTTAAAGATAAGGTAGTTCTCGTTGGAGTGACAGCTAATACAGTCAGCGATACTTGGTCAACTCCCTACAGTACTGCACAACAAGATTACCAAGAAATATCAGGGGTATTTATACAAGTACAAATGGTTAGCCAATTTTTGAGTGCAGTTTTAGACCAACGTCCAATTCTTGGGGTTTTGCCTTACTGGGGCGATATTCTCTGGATATGCGGCTGGTCTGTAGTTGGGAGTTTGATTATTTGGCGGGTTCGTTCGCTCTCACATAAGAGATATGCCATCTTTGTGACGGTTGTTATATTATATGGAGTTTGTGCGATCGCTCTTTTAAAACAAGGGTTATGGTTGCCATTTATTCCTTCTGCCTTTGCTGTGGTTGCAAGCGGTGTTGTTGTAGTGTTAATTCAACGCCGTCAGGAACTTTTCACGATTTCACAACCCTTAGTTGAATAAAGTTTTCCTTTATAACTGAAAAATAACGTCAATTTGGCGATTGACGATCTCAAAAATCCGTCATTAATTTTGCTTTGCGAAGCACAAATTGCAGTACAGTTTCTTCGCGGGTAATAATATCAACTCTGCCATCCATACCCAATTGAATTTGACATTTCTTTGTACTGCGACCTAAAGCAAGTTTCTCTGGTTCAATTGTGACTTCGTAAAAAGCACCTACAGCAGTTGCTTTTGGGGTAGAGTTCGTATTAGCATCTGCATCGTTTTTTTGCGAACTAATAGCATCCGGGGAAATCGTTTTGACAACACCATTGAGAGTACCGTAATCAGGATAAGGACAAGCTGTCACTCGCATTTGCACCTTTTGACCGACTTTTATCTTACCTTTTTCCTCAGAACCGATAGCGGCTTTGATAACTAAAGGTGCATGACTGGGAACAATTTGGACAACTTCCTCTCCAGCCCGGAGAGTTTGACCGGGGTTTCTCAAATTTAGCTTAGAAATAATCCCGTCTGCTGTAGCGGTAATAGTAGTTTGTTTCAGGTCAATTTCAGCTTGCTTGAATTCGCTAGTATCGCGCTCTAATTGTTTTTCCGTTTCAATTTTCTGTTTTATAAGTGCTTGAAGTTCTCTTTCTAAAGATGCTTTATTCACTTCCCCAGAGGCTTTTTCTTGAGCAATGCGTTCAGTCGCCATTGCTACCTCTGCATTGCTTGGGTTGAGAGCTGCTTGAGCGCGATCGCGTTTCGCAATAGCTCCATTAACAGCTTGTTTTAGCCGTTCATTTGTTTTTTCTTGGGCTTTATAAGTTGCTTTTTGCGCCTGTACAGCTTGTTCCTGTTGTTTTACAGCCAACTGTACTTCTTCAAGTTGATCGCGCGATAATGCCCCTTGTTTAGCAGCACTTTCATATCGGCTCTGCTTTGATGTCGCTGCTCCTAAAGCCGCCTCAGTCGCGTGGAGATTAGCTAATGCTGATTGTAACTGTGCTTGCCCTGCATATAATTCTTCTTGAGCCATTTTGACATTGGCTGATGCTTCTTGAAGTTCAGTGATGCTGGTAATCTTTTTGTCTTGATGATCGCGATCGCGTCCCTGCAATTCAGCTTTAGCAGCGGCGATAGTCCGATTGGTGCGATCGCTTTCGGCTCGAATTTGACTATCGATTGCATTAATTTGCGGAACGGTTTGAATTAGTTGTAACCTAGCTTGTTGAATATTAGTTTGCAGCTGGTTTTTTTTGGTTTGCAATCGAGAGTCATCAATAGTAGCAATTATATCTCCTTTTTGCAGTGTTTGATTTCCTTTGACGTAAATATGCATTACCTGTCCTTCTGTCGCCGCCTGTACAATTGGCAATTCACCCGCAGGACGGACAACCGCTTGCCCTTTGACCGTAACTTTATATTTAACAACCGCAGCCACAGGAACAGCTAACGACAAGGCAAACACGATAAATAGTCCGCCAAATGTAGTCCAACGACTAATTGGTGGGAGAAACTCGTTGTCTTGAACTAAGGGTAAAAAATTTGTTTGAGACTTACTAATCATAAGTTATAAATATCTCTAAAACCTCTAAAACATCTAATAAACATTAACTAATTCCGAAAAATTAAAGAGGATTTCAACCCATTATTAGAAGAAGAAATTTCATCAATAAAACTTAAATGCTCTCCAGGAATATGACGTAATTCTTCTGGAGTTCCTTGAATTTTTAAGCGCCCATCTTCAAGCAACACAATCCAATCAGCCCGTTTGATAACTTGAGGACGGTGGCTAATCATAATTGTAGTTTTGCCTTGACGGTGATTAAGTAATCTATCCAAAACTTGGGTTTCACTTACTGGGTCAAGAGCGCCTGTGGATTCATCTAAAATTAATATAGGTGGATCAGTAACAATTGCTCTAGCTATAGCTAATCTCTGCCTTTGTCCGCCAGAAAGATTTGCACCAAATTCGCCTAAAACAGTTTGATATTTATCGGGTAGTTTGCTAATAAATTCATCTGCACCAGCAATTTGGCAAGCTTTGACTATCTCCTCAAAACTAATGTTTGGATAACTGAAGTGAAAATTATCAACAATCGAACGGCTCCAAAAATGAGGTTCTTGGGGAACTAATACGACTTGCTGCCGCAAACATTCTAAAGATAAATCTTGCTGGTTGTATATGCCATAACGAATGTTACCAGATTGGACTTGATATAAACCAGTAATTAATTTGCCAAGGGAGCTTTTGCCACAGCCAGATTGACCGATTAAGGCTATTACTTGACCACCAGGGATAGTTAAAGAAAAGTTTTCTAACAGGTCAGTTCTACCAGCATGGTGGAAGTTAATTTGAGAACAAGTAATATCTGCATTGCCAGGAATTTCTGCCCAAGGTTTTTTAAAGTCATTTTCATCTTCTGGTGTAGAATCTATCACTTCTGTCAAGCGTTGAACGACAATTTGAGCAGTGATAAATTGATCAATTAGCCCGACTACTGACGATAAAAATCCAAGAAAGCTGCCACTCATACCGCTGTACGCCAGCAGTTGACCGATGGATAATGTCTGATTAATCACCAAGCTAGAACCTAACCAAAGTATGCCAATACTTGTCAATTTGGAAAGAATACTCGTGACTGTGCTGCTATAAAGCCCCAACTTCATCGTAGTCCAGCCTAAGTTTGCAATGCGACCAAAATTTGTCTGATACTCTTGCCAAGCTTGCGGAGTTGCTTGGGTGGTTTTGAGGACTTGAACCCCGCGAAAGGTTTCGACTAAAAAGCCTTGATTTTCTGTACCTTTAACGATGAGGCTGCGGGTTTTCTGGCGTAAGGCGGGAAGAAAAAGCAGGTTGACTCCTGTGACAATGATAAAAGCGGCGAGGGAAGCGAGAGTTAGTTCCCAACTATAGAAAAGCATGAAACCCAAGGAAACCAGAGCCACAAAAAATTGACTGGGTAAACCAAGGACAATTTGAGAAACTAGATTATTGATGGTATGAACATCAGCAATCCGGCTAACGACTTCCCCACTGCGACGTGCTTCAAAATATGATAGGGGTAAGCGCAACAGTTTTCGCCCATATTCTAGAATTAGCCCGTATTGCAACCGTTGACCAAAATGACCAATCAGGTGAGATTGTACCAAACCAATGGCA
>CAXUOL010000384.1:0-6659 GCA_964252435.1 uncultured Nostoc sp. | reverse complement strand
CCAACTTCGGTTTTAGGCAACTGGGAAAGGGAAGTTAATAAATTTGCACCAAGCCTGAAAATTTTGCAATATCACGGTGACAAACGACCAAAAGGGAAAGCGTTTTTAGAAGCTGTAAAAAAACACGATTTAATCGTTACCAGCTACTCACTGCTTCATCGAGATATCAAGTCATTGCAAAGTATCTCTTGGCAGATAATAGTTTTAGATGAAGCCCAGAATGTGAAAAATCCAGAGGCGAAACAGTCAAAAGCAGTGCGCCAATTAGAAGCTACATTTCGGATTGCGTTGACGGGGACACCAGTAGAAAATAGATTACAAGAACTATGGTCTATTTTGGATTTTCTCAATCCTGGGTATTTAGGCAATAAGCAATTTTTCCAGAGGCGATTTGCCATGCCAATTGAAAAGTATGGTGATACGGCTTCTTTGACTCAGTTACGTTCATTAGTTCAACCATTTATACTGCGGCGATTGAAAAGCGATCGCGACATCATTCAAGACTTGCCAGATAAGCAAGAAATGACCGTATTTTGCGGTCTGACTGGTGAACAAGCCGCACTTTATCAAGAAGTTGTAGAACAATCTTTAGTAGAGATAGAATCTGCTGAAGGGTTGCAACGTCGGGGGATGATTTTAGCTTTACTAATTAAACTCAAGCAAATCTGCAATCACCCAGCCCAATACTTGAAACAGGCAACATTAGAGCAACATAATTCAGCCAAACTTCTGCGGCTAGAAGAAATGTTAGAAGAAGTTTTAGCAGAAGGCGATAGAGCTTTAATTTTCACACAATTTGCTGAGTGGGGTAAATTACTTAAACCCTATTTAGAAAAACAGCTTGGGCGAGAAATATTCTTTTTATATGGCAGCACCAGTAAAAAACAACGTGAGGAAATGATCGACCGTTTCCAACACGATCCTCAAGGGCCACCAATTATGATTCTTTCTCTAAAAGCGGGTGGAGTCGGATTGAATTTAACACGAGCAAATCATGTATTCCACTTTGATAGATGGTGGAATCCAGCCGTAGAAAATCAAGCCACAGATAGAGTATTTCGGATTGGTCAAACCCGGAATGTACAAGTACATAAATTTGTTTGTACTGGCACTTTAGAAGAAAAAATTCATGACATGATTGAAAGTAAAAAACAATTGGCTGAACAAGTTGTAGGTGCTGGGGAAGAATGGTTGACCGAACTGGATACAGACCAACTTCGTAACTTACTAATACTAGATCGCAATGCAGTAATTGAAGATGATGAAGAATAAATAATTTAGTGATGTCAACTTAACTGTACTGCCTGTGTTGTGGCATTACAAATTTATATTTGGTTCGTATGCATTAGACTTATTGCATAAATATTTCTTGACTTCATACAAAGGTGCGAGAATTAGTGAAAAGTCGATGCTTTGGTAAAGGGTCTATTGAATCTTTATATTGAAAAGTATCTTATTTTGATATAACTTTATGGACGATCGAGAAGCATTACAGAGAACTCTCAACCGCGCCCGTCGCGCTCTCCAAATATTAGAAGCACAAAAAGCTGGTTTTGGGATTCGATTTCCAGTAGATTTGCAAATCGAACTGGAGGAAAAAGAAAAAGAAGTCGCTAGCCTAGAGGCACGATTGAGTCATTTTCAAAACAGTATCGGTAAAGTAGAGTCAGAAAGCAAGCAAAAGGAAGTTTTTATCTCCTACACCTGGCGAGATAATCACAGCGAACTCTTTATACAACAACTAGAGAAAGCATTTCAAGCAAAAGGCTTTACAATCATTCGTGATAAAAATGCAATTGGCTACAAAGAACGATTTCAAGAATTCATGCAGCGATTGAGTCGTGGCAAATGCGTGATTGTGGTAATTAGCGACCAATATTTGAAATCTGAAAATTGCATGTATGAACTAGTTGAAATAGCGAAATATGGAAACCTTTATCATCGAATTTTTCCCATAGTTTTAGCAGATGCCCAAATTTATCAGCCTATTGAAAGAATTAAATATGTTGAGTATTGGGAAAAGCAAATTCAAGATTTAAATGAGGCAATAAGAACAGTTAGTGCCGCTAATTTACAGGGATTTAGAGAAGAAATTGACCTATATACTGAAATTCGTAATATGTTTGCTAATCTCATAAACCTGCTGAAGGATATGAATGCTCTGACAGAAGAGATTCATATACAATCAGATTTTGAGGCACTGCTCAAAGCGATCGCAGAAAGTTTAGATGAGTAAGCTAAGAGCGAATGTACGGAGCGTCTGCCAAAAGCGATCGCCCTCAATGATTCGGGAAAAATGAATATCTTGTTGTTCCTCTTGCCCTTTGCCTTTTTTCAATTGCAAATCCTGAGATTTCTTTTTATCAAATCCTATGGATAATCAAGAAGCACTACAGCGAACTCTCAACCGCGCTCGTCGCGCCCTCCAGATAATAGAGGAGGAAAAAGCTGGTTATGGGATTCGAGTTCCAGTGGATTTGCAGATCGAACTGGAGGAAAAACAAAAAGAAGTCACTAGCCTAGAGGCGCGATTAAGCCAGTTACAGGGAAAGCGCTCAGAAAGTTTGCCCGATAATCTACCCCGCTATAACGATGTGTTTGTGGGACGCAAACAAGAAATCGCGCGTTGTCTGGAAGCACTTTCACCAGAAGAACGCGGTTGGGGTGTGGTGATCGATGGTATTGGTGGCATGGGCAAAACGGTGTTAGCGCTAGAGGTAGCACACCTTGCCCGTCAGCAAGCCTTGTTTGATGCCTACCTGTTTGTTTCTGCCAAGACTACCAGGCTCTCAATTGAAGGAGTGCGGGAAGAAACCCTCGCCTTGTCTTCTCTCGATAGCTTCTGCCGGGAATTTGCCAAGAGGTTGGGACACGCGGATATAGTGACAATGACTGATGCCACAGAACGCCGCCGTGCCCTTCTCCATGCTCTACGGGGACGGTGCACCCTGTTGATTTGGGACAACTTGGAAACCCTGAATGCAGAAGAACGCGATATGATTGCCGAGTTTGTGCGGAAACTGCCCACCCCCAACAAAGCCATCATCACCAGCCGCCGCCGCACTGGGGAAAGCGCCGTCACCATCCGTTTAGATCGTCTCTTAGAGACAGAAGCTTTGGAGTTAATGCAGGCGAAGGGAAGGTCGCACCCCCGTCTAGCCCAGGAACTAAACGCCACGAAGCCAGAGATATTGACCGCTTTATATGAAGCCTCTGGTGGCAACCCCCTAGCGCTGGATTGGACATTAGGACAGGTGGCACACAAAGGCTATTCCATCAGTGTTGCCCTAGAGCGGTTGCGGAATGCCGCCAAATCTGCCGATCTCTACGGGTTTCTGTTTGCCGATGCTGCCAAAACTCTCTCTGGAAACGATCGCACAGTGTTGTCTGCCCTGGCTGTGTTCCTGACACCAGCAAAAACCGCAGCACTGGCAGATGCTACGGATTTAGCCATCACCGAGATCCAAGTTTCTTTAGAGCGGTTGGTAACTCTATCTTTGGTGAATGATTTGGATGGAGAACGGTTTGGCCTGCACCCCCTCACTCGCTCATATATTCGGGCAGCTGTGGGCGGAACGGATACTATCGAGACTGCACCCCTAAGTGGAATTCGATTTGACTCTGCTGCCCAACGCAAAGTTCTGCACTACTGGGTGGACTTTGCCCAAAAGTACGGGGGTGACAGTAAAGATGCCTATAAAACCCATGACAAGCTGGAAGCCGAGTGGCAGAATCTAGAGGGGGTGGCAACAACCCTGCGGGAGATGGCAGGTATCCCCGATGTGTTGAAAGACCGACAGGCTGCCCAGATGCTCATAGATTTGGAAAACGCTTTGTATATCTTCCTCTGGTTTCGAGGCTACTGGGATGAGCGACTGCGCTTGAGTGAGTGGCGATATCAGGCGGGAAAGGCGCTCGGTCAGTGGGGTGATGCTGGTTGGGGTGCTTATAATGTTGCCTGGATTTACTACAATCGTGCAGAGACAGAACAAGCAGCAATTTGGGTAAATCAAGTGGCAGAAGCGATGGAACGGAGCGGTAGTCGTCGAAATAAGGCTGTGGCAAGTCAGCTGCAAGGAAATATTGCAAGCCAACGCAAAAACTGGATTGAGGCAGAGCGGTTTCACCAAGAGACATTAGCAATTTACAGAGAATTGAACGAAGAAACAGGTGAGGCGATCACCCTCAACTGGCTGGGAGGAGTTGCGCGATTGCAGGGACACTATGATCACGCCGAGTCCTACTACAAGCAAGCATTAGCGATCGCTGAAAAGATAGGATTTACTGAACATCAAGTGACTTGTTGCAACAACTTGGGACTTCTAGCCCTTTACTGTGATCGCCCTACAGAAGCCCGCCTCTGGTTCGAGCGTGAGTTAGCGCTGGCGCAGGAAGTGGGACGGCAAGACTTGGTAGCTTTTGCTCAATCGGGGCTAGCGCAAATTCTGGAGGAGGAGGGGCGCTACACAGAGGCACTACCCTTGGCACTGGCTGCCCTGGAAATCCGAGAGCGGCTGCGCGATCAGAACTTGGATTTTTCGCGCCAATTGGTTGAGCGGTTGCGGGGCAAGGCGGGGATGGAATAATTCGTAATTTGTAATTCGTAATTCGTAATTAATTCAAGGTTTTACGTCTCTGTATTGTCCCAAATTTCCAATCTGTAAGCGTATAGTTGTAAAACTGATATGCTCCCAACCATAAACGCTATGTCTGAGGTAACTGTCACAAAATAAGATTAACCCATACATTCCATAATTTTGAATTTTAAATAGATTATGACTAATTACACATTACAAGCAAGTCGAGAATGGTGGTCACAACAATGGCTAGATTTACTAGATTCCTATCGCTTTAAAAAGCGTTTAGAACGTGCGAGAAATTATGCTCGTCAAGGAAATGTTCTCAGCATCGAATTTAAAGGTGCGAAAGTATTGGCTAGAGTACAAGGTAGTGAAGTAGAACCTTATAAAGTTTCCCTTTCCCTTGAACCTTTTAGTGATGAACAATGGGGTTATGTAATTGAAACCATGTCCCAAAGAGCAATTTTTGCTGCCAAGCTATTAGCAGGAGAAATGCCACAAAATATAGAAGAAGTATTCACAGCTAATGGTCTTTCGATATTTCCTTTTACCCTTGCTGATGTCCAGAGTAAATGCTCTTGTCCTGATAAAGCAAATCCCTGTAAACACATTGGTGCGATATACTATCAGTTAGGCGATCGCTTCAGTGAAGACCCCTTTGTATTATTTCAATTGCGCGGACGTACCAAAGAGCAAATTATCAGCGACTTGCGTCAGTTACGTAGTGCCAAGATTGAACCTACTACAGAAACGCCTGATGTTCAACAGTCAATTCCTAATAACAAATACTCAGTAAAAATTGATTCTTTCTGGCAATACAATGAGCCACTAGAGTCATCCTTGGTAGTTATTGTGCCCTCCAGCAGCGAAACGATATTAGATGTATTGGGAGCGATTCCCCTAGCAAAAGAAGAGGAAAATGCAGTAAATTCAACTTCAAGTGATGTGGTAATGAAGTATTTGAATACCGTTTACAGAGATGTGAGTGAGAAAGCTGTTTTAGCAGCAATGAATGTGGGAGGAAGTTGATACTAATTCGTAATTATGAATTAGGTTGACGGGTAGTTTCAATCTTTATCCTTCCCGCCTTCCCTTGCCCATTCATGCACCGCTCGACGAATTGCCCGTCTACCATCTGTCCGATTTTGCTCAATCAGTTTCGGCAGATATCGAATTTCTAAAGTAGGAAATACTAAACTCTTCTCTGATTCGACATATTCCCCATTTTGCAAATGATAAATCTTGATTTCGCCGGAGTCATAACACCAAAGTTCTGGTACTCCCAAGCGAGCATAAATGGGAAAACGATTCAGGGACTTACTGGTAACATCAATTTCTAGTGCTAAATCAGGTGGTGGGTCTTGTCTCAAGTCCAGATTTAATCTACCCCGAATCACAGCTTCATTCTGGAAATAGAAGCAGTTATCTGACTCTACCCCTGCCATTCGGCTTTCTCGCTTCCAAGTAGTCGAGCCATAACTTTCATAGTCTAAATCCAGCACATCAGCGATTTCCTTGACCAAATCGCTAATTACCTCTTTGTAATGTTCGTGTTCAGGTAAAGGTGTGATAATTTCTAAAGTAGTGCGATCGTAAGCTAACCGTGCTGCCCGATGCTCTCCCAAGTCTTTTAAAAGATTTTCAAACTGTTGCCAGCTAATGTCGTAAAGCATTACTCGGTCTGCTCGATTCTTAGCGACTGTCATTATTACGACCTCCAGAATGTTTTATTGTCCAAACTCAAGTTTAGCCTGTTCTACCAAATCAGCAGTCACAACCTCTTGGCCTGCTTCACGAGCCAGCTGTTCAATTCTGGCTCTAGCTTGAGAGCGGACAAAAAAGGGAATATTTTGTAACTTTTCCTTAGCTTCAGATGTCCATCGCAAAGCATCAATAAAATTAGAATCATTCATAGATTAGTTACTTTTGCAAGTCGCTCAGTTTAATTAATAGATTACTAATTTTCCTATAAAAAAAGCCCTTGCTTTTATGCAAGAGCCTCTAAATTATTTAGTTATCAGTAATAGACCTCTTGCATAAGTCGAATAGACCCCCCTTAATCCCCCCGATATATTGGGG
>CAXUOL010000383.1:0-6661 GCA_964252435.1 uncultured Nostoc sp. | reverse complement strand
GAAGTAATCTCTGTAGATTCTATATATATAGAGTTTGTTGATCGTGAGCAGGTGGGATTGTTGAGGGTCATCGGACTAGCTTGTTGACCCTCAACAGACTCAGAGATTTGAGAGTATTTTTTTGTATTCTTGTTCTTTGGTCTAGTGCAAGCGTTTGCGAAGCCCGTTGTAGGCATCGCTCGTTTAGGAGGTTACTTAGAACATCGACATAAAACCCCTATTGGTATCCAGTTACTGTGGCGAGGCTGGTTAAAATTGCACGACCTTTGTGAAAGCTAACAGCTTGCAAAAGAGACTTAAGGTGGGGTAAAACTGACGCGAAAAATCAGGAGAGTGAATTATATGCAGCTTCACAAAGAAACGGTATTAGTCACGGAAAAGAACATGGTTTTGCGATGCTGTAACCTTGAGCATAATCAACCCCAAGACCTTTAATTTTTTCTAAAATGCCATCATTTTCAACAAACTCTGCAATAGTTTGAAGCCCCATAATATGCCCAACATTATTAATTGCTTCAACAATTGCTAAATCAATAGAACTATCCAAAATCTGCCGAATAAAACTGCCATCAATTTTGAGAAAATCTACAGGTAGGTTTTTTAGATAAGTGAAAGATGACATTCCACTACCGAAGTCATCTAGTGCAAAGCGACAGCCAAGGCTTCTTAATTCGCTGATAAATAAAGAAGCTTTAGCTAAGTTACTAATGGCAACAGTTTCAGTAATTTCAAAGCAGATCATTTGCGGTGGGATTTGATGCAAAGCAAATTGCTCATGTAAGAATTCAATAAATTGGTCATCATTGATACTTGCACCCGAAAGATTAATTGCATAAATAGAATTGCATGGCTGATTTCTTGATTGATAATCGTTCCAGCTATTACGATAGTGTTGTCCTTGAGTAGTAAATAGAGTCCGAATTACCCAACGGTCAATTAAATGCATCAGATTATAACGTTCTGCGGCAGGAATAAATGCCATAGGTAATACCAAAGCCCCAGTTTCGTCTTGCAAACGCAAAAGGACTTCATAATGTTGTTCTTCGATGTGAGTTGGCAAAACCGGGATAATCGTTTGGTAATAAAGGCAAAATCGATTCTCTTCTAGAGCCTGATTAATACGCGTTACCCATTCCATTTCACCTTTATGTCGTAGTAGCTCAACATCGTCTACTTGATAAACCTGTACCCGATTACGCCCCCGATTTTTAGCTGCATAGCAAGCGGCATCTGCAAGACTTAAAACATGAGCAACACTTTTACTATGCATATCAATCATGACTAATCCAATACTGATACCAATTGTAAAAAGTTTTTCCTGCCAGATAAATCGAAGCTCCTGAACTTTCTGACGGATGGTATTGGAAACTCGTTGTGCTTGTTGTAGTGAGCATTGATTCAGGAGTAAACCAAATTCATCTCCACCGATGCGAGCTAAAGTATCCGTCTTCCGCACCTGACCTTGAAATAATGCTGTCACTTGACGCAAGAGTTCATCGCCGGCAATATGACCACAGGTATCGTTGACGATTTTGAATTGGTCTAAATCTAGATAGCAGAGGGCGTGTTGCTGATTATGCGCCTTGGCATCGTTAATAGTCTGCTCTAGGTGATGTTCAAATTCGCGTCGATTTAGCAGTCCAGTTAAAGCATCATGGCTAGCTTGCCAAGAAAGTTGTCGAGATAGGGTGCGGGTACGGGATACATCATGAAATACCATAACTGCCCCAATGATCTCACCATTGCTAGCACGAATTGGGGCAGCAGAATCATCAATAGCAAACTCATCGCCATTACGAGCAATCAGGATTGTATGGTTAGTAAGACCAATACGATGACCTTTGCGTATAGCTTTTTCTAGTGGGTTTACCACTGGTTCACGAGTAGTTTCATTAACAATCTGAAATACTTCCGAGAGTGGTAATCCTTGTGCTTCTAATTGACTCCAACCTGTCATTTGTTGGGCGATGGGATTAAGATATCTGACTAGACCTAGAGAATCTGTTGTGATCACTGCATCTCCAATTGATTGCAATGTCACTTGGGCTAGCTCTTTTTCTTGAAAAAGTGCTTCTTGGGCTAGTTCACGTTCAATTTCTCGGCGCTGGCGATCGCTAATTTCCGCCGCTAATGATAAATTGACTTGATTCAAATGGGCATTGTTACTTTCTAACTTTTGCGAATATGTTTGCAATTCTTGATAAAATTCGGCATTTTCCAGAGAAATTGCGGCTTGGGAAGCCAGTAAACTCAGTAGTTTTACATGGTTTTGGGTAAATGCACCTTTGGCGAGGTTGTTTTCTAAATAAAGAATGCCTTTAAGTTGAGTCTGATAAATAATCGGCAAACAAAGTACTGATTTAGGTCGATTGTTTTGAATATAAGCATCATCGATAAAAATTTGTTCCTCAGTTGCATCATCTAATACTAAAGTAGATTGAGTTCTCGCAACATAGTTAATTAATGCAACTGGGTAAATTGGACTTGTTTCTATTAGTTTATCTGGCAACACAATCGTGTTATCTTTGTCTATAAATCCCTCAATTACTGGAGACCATTGACTTTCTTGTTGTAAAAGAAGTACCCCTGTTCTTGCCCCGGCATTTTCAATCATGCTATTCATTAATTTGTCAAGCAAATTACTCTGAATAATTTCATCAGAAAGTGCCTGAGAAACTTTGATGACAGTAGTTAAATCTAAAGCTGCTAAACCGAATCCAGTTCTAGAATTAGGTGTATTTTCTTTAGTTGATGTTTGATCGCTAGACAATATTTGGGGATGACGTTCTACTAAATCTTGAACTTTGACGATCGCACCCCAGCGCAGATAACCGTAGTAAGCATCTGTTAAATAGTCTTTGGCAAGTCGTTCTCTTTTGCGGAGAAGGTAAAATTCTGCCGCTAATTCCGCAGCTAGAGCTTCTTCTTGCAAGTAACCATGCTCTCGTGCATTTTGAATTGCTCGATCATAATAGTCTATTGCTTGGTCGTGTTGCCCTAGCAATTTTGCTTTTTCGGCTTCAACCAACTCGTATTTATGCAGAAAGTTCATCGGCGCAGCATTGGCCAGTTTTTCCATTTGGTGCTGGCGCAACTCCACTATTTGCAAGTATTCACGTTGTTCTTCAATAGTTGCTTGAGGATATTGCCCAAGTAAAGCCAGCATATAATAAAAACTATGTTCAGAGACATTTATTGTCCCCATAACGCTGCCGAGATAACGTTCTGCAAGCGTGGCGTTTTCAATTGCCTGAGCGTACTCTCTATATAAATACAGCAGGTTAGTTTTGGCAAGGTAAAGAGCAGATAGAGCAGTTTGATTATCAGCTGTGATTAACGTGTTTAAAACTTCTGTTTCATGGAAGCGATCGCTAACTAATTCCAATTTATGTGTTGAATCACCAACTAAATTTGCTACCAGTTGTCGCCAAATTTTAGCATAATCAATACAAACTTGGTTTTTCAAACTATTCAGTAATTCTAACCGTTGATCGAGCTTTTTAGTCACGCTTTCTAAATTTTCACCAGTATAAAACAAAGCAGTCGAATAAAAAGCAGCGATATATGAGGCATATTGAACTTTGCCAACTTCTAAACCATTTTGAATCCCCTCTAACATTGGTTCTAATACGGCAGCGAGAGGGTCTTTAAAATGTCGAACATGACCATTAAAAATTTCACAAATTTCGGCTTTGAGTTCCTTGGCATTGTATTGTTCAATAAGTCTCAAAGCTAAGAGACAAGATTGATAAGCAGCATCTATTTCTCCTAACTGACCTGCCAAAATTGAACCATAACAAGCATAGGCATAGGCGGCCATTGCCGAACTTCCATAATGAATACATAGATCCACCATCGTGAAGATAATTGAGGTGAATAATTGAGCATCTGTAAAATAAGTGGGAGGTCCTGCTATCATCAGAATTCCCATTGCTGCCAGTTTATAATCGTCAGTCATCGGTGGCAGTCTACTTAAATTTTCAATCGTCAAAGAATTTTCATACTGTTTAGTTAAGGCATGAGGAATCTCTCGACTTAGAGAAATTCCCAACATTTCTATGACTTGTAAAATAATTGTGATTGCTTCCTTTAATTTGTTCTGCGAAACGTTATATTGAATCTGGATTTCGTATACCTTAATTTTATCTAAAATGTTTTTGGCATTGCTTAAAACAATATCTGTTAGCATTGCCGTCTGCTCAAAATTATTATTGAAAAACTCGGCTGAGGTAGCTTCTACATAAAGTGCTAGTGTCAAATCATAATTTGTTTGCCAACTTGTTTCTGAAAGTATTTCCAATGCTACCTTTAAATACTTCAGCGCCGGTTCATAGGCTGTGGCTTTTTTGGCTTTTTGACCTGCCATCAAATTCAATACTGCTAGTTCATCTTTACGCTTTTGCTCAGTCAATAATTGAGTGCCAATGTTTAATTGATTAACAATTTCAAAAAGGTTCTCATCAAGTTCTGTTTCTGGCGTATGCTCAAGTAACAATTCTCCAATTCTCAGATGCGTTTGTCTGCATTTAGCTTTGGGAATCTGCGAATATGCAGCTTGTTGTACGCGGTCATGCAGAAATTTATAAACTATCGTTGGAGAGCTAGAAGCTGCTAAAAATGAAGTATCTTTGCCCTCTTTTTTTTTGCTAAAATTCTCTATATCAATAACTAAAGGAATTTTATAGTCTTGATTTAATGGTAAAATCAGCCCAATTTTCAACGCTTCCCATAAGTCTAATGCCGTGTCTGATAAAGACTTTTCATTAATAATACTAAGTACTTCTAAGGTAAATTTGTCACCAATACAAGCACCCAATTTCAAAACGTTTTGAGTCCTTGGCAATAGCTTTTGAATTCGGCTAACCATTAGTTCAACAACATTATCCGTAATGTCAATATGTTGTAGCCTTTCAATGTCCCACTGCCAACAGGCTTGATGAAAGTTGAAAAACAGTAAGTTATCTTGATAAAGCGATTTCAGGAGTTGCGATAAAAAAAAGGGATTGCCTTGAGTTTTATTAAAAATCAATTCTGCAAGAGAGTGCGTAGATGGGGCGTGGTGCATCAATAAATCTTGCTTTTGATTGCTTTGAAATGTATCGGCAATTAACTGGTTAACATCACCTAAATGTAACGGCTCAAGGACAATGTTGTTCATCACTGCGCCCGCTTGCTGAAGTTCAGAGAGTGTCAGCATTAGTGAATGAGTCGTACTCACCTCGTTATCTCGGTATGCACCTATCAACAACAGATATTGACTATTTGGGTCATTGATCAACAACTGAATTAATTTCAATGATGCTAAATCTGCCCACTGCAAATCATCCAGAAATAGTACTAAAGGATGTTCTAGTTTGCAAAACACATAAATAAACTGTCTAAAAACGCGGTTAAATCGGTTTTGAGATTCTGATGTTCCTAGTTCTGGCACTGCGGGTTGGGGTTCGATAATCCGTTCGACTTCAGGAATCACATTAATAATCACCTGACCATTAACACCTAAAGCTTTTAACAGTTTTGCCCGCCAAATACTAATCCGTTCGCAGCTTTCAGTAAGCAACTGCCGCACCAATTCTTGAAATGCTTGAATCAGGGCAGCATAAGGAATATTGCGCTTAAACTGGTCAAATTTGCCGAAGATAAAATATCCGCGCTGACGCACGATTGGCTTATGAATTTCATAAACTAAAGATGATTTGCCAACTCCAGAATATCCACTTACCAACATTATTTCTGTTGTGCCTTGACTGATGCGTTCAAAGGCAGCCATCAAAATTTTGACCTCGAATTCACGACCATAAAGCTTTTGCGGAATTGAGAATTGACTGTATAAATCTAATTGTCCTACTTGGAAAGGTGCTATTTCTCCAGTGGTCTGTAGCAGGTTTAAACACATTTCCAAATCTGCTTTCAATCCCAACGCATTTTGATAACGTTCTTCTGCTGTCTTTTCCAAAAGTTTCATCACAATATCAGAAACTACCTGAGGAATTTCTCTTAAACCCAGATTTTTGGCAATTATAGAAGGAGAAATTGGAATTTTAGCAATATGGCAATGAACGAGTTCTAACAGTTCGTTACTTTGACAGGGTAACTGTCCTGTAAGAATTTCATAGAAAATAATGCCTAAAGAATAGAAGTCAGTGCGGTAATCAACTAAGCGGTTCATCCGCCCCGTTTGCTCAGGTGATATATAGAAAGCATCTTCAAAAAAATTCTGATTACTAATTGTTTGCTTTTCTTCATCCAAATAGGTAGCAAGGCTAAAATCGTCAATTTTAACCTGTCCAGTTTGCGGATTGAAAAAAACATTACCAGTTTTTAAATTATTATGAGTAACTTGGTATTGATGGAGGTTTGCTAGTGTTTCGGCAAGCTGAATTCCAACCTCTAAAAATTCACTTAAATTGAAGGATTTTTGACTCAAGTATTTTGAAAGTGGCTCTCCACCAAAATCTTCCAAAATAATTGCTCCAAACTGATGCTTATCTTCTAATACGTAGCATTTAACAACTCCGACAATCTCTAGCGACTGGAGAACTTTATACTCATATTTTAACCTAGCAATATCTTCGATAGTTGGGTATTCTGTTCTAATATATTTTATACTGGAGTTTGGACTAAAAGCTCATGCTCAGAAAAAAGTACTTAGAGAATCAGA
>CAXUOL010000382.1:5022-6685 GCA_964252435.1 uncultured Nostoc sp. | reverse complement strand
TCTGCTGCGGCTTTTTCTAACGGAGAGATACAGCCTCATGAAACTGGATGTGAATCTTTGCAATAACCTGAAGTCAATTAGAACTCGCTTGGGCATGAGTCAACAAGAATTAGCTAATATAGCTGGCGTAACTCGTCAGAGTATTGGTGGTGTGGAATTGGGACAATATGCTCCTTCTGTTGCTATGTCACTACGTTTAGCTAAGGCGCTTGGTTGCCAAGTCGAGGACTTATTCTGGTTTGAGGAAGATTTACCAGAAGTTGAGGCAATTCTTGCAGGATCAGCCCCTAAGCAACAGCAATCACGAGTTAGTCTAGCGCGGGTTGGGGATCAATGGATAGCTTATCCCCTCGTTGGTAACGATGCTTTTCGGATCGAAATGATTCCAGCTGATGGTGAGACAGTTGCGGTGAGTCACTCCGTTGGGAGTGGGGAACCCCTAAGAATCGATGGATTCCCCAGCAGAAGCAAATTGCCATTAGCGTCAGCACTTCGGCTACGCTCAGTGACCGAGATAGCTAGTAACGAACCTCACTTGGAGGGTGAAGCACAGAACCAAATCGGTACAAATAAAGTCCAGGTTCGGCTTCTGGATGATATAGACAAACTGCACAATACAGTTGTGATTGCTGGTTGTACACCTGTGCTTTCTCTCTTGGCAAGAGCAACTGAACGTTGGCATCCAAAACTACGAATTCATTATCGTTTCGCCCATAGCGCGGTTGCATTGCGTAGTCTGTGCCGAGGTGAAGTTCACATTGCAGGGATGCACTTATACGATGCTGACACTGGGGAACATAACATCCCCTTTGTGCGGAAAGCCTTAACAGGTAAGAGTGCAATTTTGATTACCCTTGGAGTTTGGGAAGAAGGTTTGTTAGTCGCACCAGGAAACCCGATGGGAGTTAAAACAGTTTCTGACTTAGTAGAATTTGGAGCAACTATTGTTACCCATGAAGTGGGTTCTGGTAGTCGGATGCTTTTAGAACGGAAACTCCAAGAAGAAGGAGTGCCATTGCACAAAGTTAAAGGATCTGACCATATCGTTCACAGCCATCAAGATGTTGCTTTATCTGTAGTCTCAGGAATCGCTGATGCAGGTATCAGTACGGCATCTATAGCTGCTGCCTTTGGGTTGGGATTTATCCCCCTTCATCGGGCGCGATATGACTTGGTGATTATTAAAGAATACTTGGAAGAAGAACCAGTAAAGCAGTTTCTCAGTATCTTGGGACATCAGCTAGTGCGATCGCAATTAGAGATTCTCGGTGGCTATGACACTAGCAATATTGGGGAAGTTGTAGCAAATATTTCGTAATTCGTAATTATTACCCTACGGCTAAGGAATATGTTTTTTAGTTTCCACAACTCAAGTTAGCCGCTCTGTCTTTCAATTACGAATTCCTCAAGTAAATCAAAATCACCCAACAAGTTAGCTGGTCATGAATTATCACTTCACTATGAATAAACATCCCGTTCAGATTAACGATACAACCTTGCGAGATGGCGAACAAGCGGCAGGTGTAGCCTTTAATGTTGAAGAAAAAATTGCGATCGCTACTTTTCTTGATGCTATTGGTGTTCCAGAATTGGAAATTGGCGTTCCGGCAATGGGGCAAGAAGAAGCAGAGTCGATCCGAGCGATCGCTAATCTGGGATTAAA
>CAXUOL010000382.1:0-4922 GCA_964252435.1 uncultured Nostoc sp. | reverse complement strand
CAATGGGGCAAGAAGAAGCAGAGTCGATCCGAGCGATCGCTAATCTGGGATTAAACGCTCAATTACTTGGCTGGAACCGTGCTAATTTATCCGATATTCAGGCATCTATAGATTGTGGTTTGGAACGGGTGCATATTTCGGTTCCCGTCTCAGAAATTCAGATTACCGCGAAGTTTGGGGGCAAGCAGCAGGTAATGCTTGATCGTCTACGGGATGCGATTAATTTTGCTGGCGATCGCGGTTTAGCTGTATCTGTTGGCGGAGAAGATTCTTCTAGAGCCGATCCATCTTTTTTATTAGATGTGGCGTATTATGCTCAAGAGTTGGGAGCTTTCCGGTTTCGCTTTTGTGACACTGTAGGAATTCTCGACCCTCTGAATACTTATAGCAAAGTTCGCTCTCTTGTGCATCATCTATTCATTCCCATAGAAATGCACACGCATAATGATTTTGGATTGGCAATGGCGAACTCGCTAGCTGGTATTGAAGCAGGGGCGCGATCGGTCAACACTACAGTAAATGGGATTGGCGAACGCGCAGGTAATGCGGCGCTGGAAGAAATGGTGATGGCACTGAAACACCTCTACGGCATCCCAACGGGCATTAATACAAAACGGCTGCTGGAACTGTCACGGTTAGTTGCTAAAGCTGCCAATTGGCCGGTTCCTCCCTGGAAAGCGATCGTGGGTGAAAATACTTTTGCACACGAGTCGGGCATTCATGCTCACGGTGTGTTGCAAAATCCTGGTACTTACGAACCGTTTGCGCCGGAAGATGTTGGTTGGGAACGTCGCTTGGTAGTAGGCAAACATTCCGGTCGGCATCTAATATTTAGTGTGCTGCAAGAACATGGAATCACACTTAGTCAGCCAGAAATTCAATCAGTGCTGGATGCTGTAAAGCATCAGTCAGTAAAAGTTAAGCGCAGTCTAACGGTTGAAGAACTCCTGAGTTTTGTTCCCCAAGGATGAATGCATATATCTACCAAAACATTAAGTTGCATTGTGCTTTTACTTGTTAAAGCCTAAGTACATCAGCTTGTTTATTTCAGTAAGTTTGACCACAAATTAAAAGTGAAGTTGGTTAAGAAAGCATCACAATTCTATCTCTGGTTATCGCAATCATCGTATCAACTGCTAGAATTTTACCAATTATGTTGGTATAACCATGCCGAGAAAAGATCAAGGATGGATCACTTTTCAATTATCTCTAGAAGAACGGCAACTTCTAGAGCAGTACTGCAAGCGGTTTCAACGTACTAAGACTGATGTTTTGCGCTCCCTGTTGCGTAGTCTTCAAGAACAATTACTCAAAGAGCAGAGAAAACAGTTTGATTCTGGGGAGGTTGATCTTGACTTATTTTGAGCAGTGGTGAAGAACCGCTATCGGTAAAGCGAGTTGTCTTGCACCTAAACAAATTTGCAATGGGGTTGGTAATCCCTCTGAAATCGTAAAAAAGCGTTCAAGTTCAAAAGTTGACTATGACAAATCCTACAAAACTATTGCGATCGCGTGAAATTCCTTTCAATTACGAAATTGATTGGAATAACTCTCTATTCCGGTGTTAAAACTTCTGCGGCCAAAGCTTCTTGATGCAGAGGTAATCGGTTGTTGATGCTTCAATACCACTTGATGTCCAGGGTAATCATGATTGGTTAATTCTACTAAAGCGTTTTTTCTACCATGCTTAACTTTGATTCCATTCGTACCACAGCAATGCAAAAAGTCCCATACAATTGGGCTTTGATCAAAAACCTGCTTTCACCAGAAGCAAGCTTAGAACTAACTGCGAGTTTTCCCCACGAAGAGTTTCGCCTGTCCGAGGGAGAGGGATATGGATACTCCTGGGGAAAGATGCTTGCAAAGAGCGAGGATATTTCCTTGATGCTCAAATCTAGCGATAATCGCTGGCGAGAGCGGATGGCACAAGGCAGACTTACTTATGACTTGAAACACCTTAGTAAAGTCTGGCGACAGTTGATAGAGGGACTGTGGACAGATTCTTACCGCGCAGCAATAGCTGAAATGTCTGGGTTGGAACTAAAAGACTGTGTAATGGATATTGGATTTCGTCGATATCAATTAGGACAGTTGCATCACCCTCATACAGACGAGCCGAACAAACTTTTAACTCATCTGCTATTTTTCAATCAACAATGGTCTGTAGACTGGGGAGGCTGTTTGCGAATTCTCAAAGATTCTCAGCCGGAATCTGTCTTCCAAGATATTCTACCCCTGAGCGATTCCTCAGTTGCGATCGCACGTTCTGACAATTCTTGGCATACGGTAACTCCGCTTACTTGTCCTGCATCTGAGTATCGGCTAGCTTTACGAGTTGCTTTTTTTCGAAAAGATCGCCTAACTTCAGATTTCGGGGAAACCCAACTAGCTGCGTAGCAATCAAGTATCTTCTCTCTACTTTTGTCAGAAAATCAGCCTCCTGATTTTCTAATTCTTCCTTCTCGTTGTTGGTAATTCCTTTGAAATCGTAAAAAAGGACTATGACTAATCCTACAGAACTACTGCGATCGCGCTACGGTGAGATTCCCTTCAATTACGAAATTGACTGGAACGAATCTCTAGAAACACTACTAGCTCACCGTTCAGTCCGGTCTTATCTATCCGATCCTTTACCACCAGGAACCCTAGAATGGCTAGTTGCTGCTGCTCAATCTGCTCCTAGTTCAGCTAATATGCAAACCTGGAGTGTGGTAGCAGTTGAAGATCAAGAGCGCAAAGCAGAATTATGCAAGCTGGCTAATAACCAAGTATGGATTAACCAGGCTCCTGTATTCTTCGTTTGGTTAGCAGATTTAGGTCGTCTGGCTCATATTGCCCTAAGTCGCGGTCTAGCTCCCGTAGCTCTGGATTACGTAGAACTGTTGGTTAAAGCCATAGTCGATGCTTCAGTCGCAGCGCAAAATGCGATTGTAGCTGCTGAATCTGTTGGTTTAGGAACGGTATATATTGGCGCAATCCGCAAAAGTACTCAAGAGGTAGCCACATTATTGAATTTGCCGCCTTTTGTGTTCCCTGTGTTTGGGTTGTGTGTGGGTTATCCCAATCCTGAAGCACAACCTGTTGTTAAGCCGCGCCTACCTCAGCCAGCTGTATTCCACCGGGAAACCTATAAATTGGCAGAGCAAGATGAAGCGATCGCTCACTATAACGATATCATGAAAGAATTCTACACTGAACAAAAGATGAATGTCGCTGGTGATTGGTCGCAACACTCAGCCGAGCGGATTGCCACTTTAGACTATTTAAAAGGGTGCAAATACTTACGTGAGACTCTGAATAACTTCGGCTTCAAGTTGTTATAAAAGGAGTCACAGCCAGAAGAGACAGAGAACTCTAAGCATTCACCGTACCTCTAGTCTTAAGTAAACTACGCGCTGCGGCGACTAGAGGATAACTTTTGATATCTGCACCAAAGCTTCTGACGCTTAAAGACTCAAAACTCAACACTCAGTCTCAAAAGATGATTTCGGTGCGTAAGTCTTAGGAATAGATATAGATAGAACCTACGCACTGTGACAAAATTATCTCATTGCGAGTGCAGCATCTCTAATAGAAGCAATCTCAAATCCTAGTAGTCTGTCCCAAAAGTTTTGATAGGTGAATCAGTTTTAAATTTCTCTTCTTTACCTCTTTTACTTTGCGCTCTTTGCGTCCAACTCTTACGAGACGCTGCGCGAATGCGGTTCGTTCTCTTAATTCTCAGAATTAATGGGACAGACCACTAGTAGTCTATCAAGCGAAGTTTAAAGGGTAAAGGGACGAACCACAAAGACGCGAAGTACACGAAGCAAAGAAAAAGAAAGGAAGAGAAATCGCATAATTTATCTACTTGTCAAAATTGACTTGACAGACCAGTAGTTTTACGTTTTCAGTGCGTAAGTCCTAAAATAGACTCGCTAACTTGTCAGATATAGCAATTCTCCTGCTTGAAACCTTTCTACAAATTTGGGGAATCTGAAGGCATTTAAGCAGTCAACAGGCGAACAATTTAATGGGTATTCCAGCAAGTTTTATCTTTCAAAAAAGGGCTGACCTGTAAGAATCGCTCTTTCACTGAGAATTGCTGACCAAAAATGTAGAATTAACCCGCAAAACCAAAGGAGCTTCAAACAATGAATAATTTATCTACCAAAGACCTCAACAGACTACGCTCTCAAAGCAAAATAATTGTTAGTCGAGTGGAGATTTTCATAGAAACTTACTTATCAGAAACCTCCCTTGATGAGAATCTGGTTAACGAAACCTTAGAAGAGATCATCAAAGCTGCAAATAATTTAACAACCGCAGCATCAAAGATGAAAACCGCCGAAACCGTCCATAAATTCAACGGTTCCAAATAGTTTAACAGGGCTGAGTTGAACCCCATAGCTAAATTGGGATTGAATACAGTTAAAAGTGCTGAGTAGTTAATGCTAGATACTCAGCACTATTTAAGCTATGGAAATAAATGAATCTAGGCTGTTAGGAAATACCATGCTAAAAGGGATAGCTTCAAAGTTCAAAAACTGGTTACAAAGAAATACAATTGTACGTAACCTAGAATTTTTTCAAGACTTCATTATAATTTCTCTCTGCCTTGGTTTATTCTGTGTGATGCTCATCCGACTGGGAGATATGTTCTTCTCCTTTTTGCATCCCTTAGATTTACGACAAGTAACATCTGATATCCTATTCATTTTGATTTTAGTAGAATTGTTCCGCTTGTTAATCGATCATCTACAACAACAGCGGACATCCGTAACCGCAGCAGTAGAAATTACTATTGTTTCTGCTTTAAGAGAGGTGATTTTACGCGGTGTTCTCGAAATTCCCCGCGATCAAATTTATGGAATAGCTATATTTCTATTAGTTTTAACAGGAATTATGGTGGCTTTACCTTGGATATCTCGTTTTCTTGAACA
>CAXUOL010000381.1:0-6701 GCA_964252435.1 uncultured Nostoc sp. | reverse complement strand
GCGATCGCCCATTCCCAATCTCTCTAACCCTGCTGCTGCCAAAATCAAAGCATCGTATTCGCCTGCATCCAGTTTTGCCAACCGTGTAATTAAGTTTCCCCGCACATCCTTAAAGGTAAAGTGAGGGAAATGATGGCGTAACTGTGCTAACCGCCGTAGAGAAGATGTACCAATTACTGCACCTTCAGGCAACGTATCGATTTGTTTATCTTTGTGCTTTTCATGCACCACTAATGCATCTGCTGGGTTTTCCCGTTCAGTAATTGCTGCTAACGTTAACCCTTCTGGTAAGTGAGTCGGCAGATCCTTGAGAGAATGAACGGCAAAGTCAATCTCTTGATTGAGCATTCCCAGTTCAAGTTCTTTAGTAAAAAGTCCTTTATCGCCAATCTTAGCTAATGCTACATCCAAGATTTTATCGCCTTGGGTAGACATCGTGTGGACTTCAAAAGTGATATCAGGAAAGCTTTTCTGGAGCTGCTCTTGTACCCAGTAGGTCTGAACCAGAGCAAGTTGGCTTTTGCGCGAACCAATCCGAATAGTGCGTGGGGGACTAGAAACAACTGAAGTCATAAAACAATATAATATCGCAGGCGATAAATTCACTCTCATCTAGACTACCGTAGTCAGGGACTCATACTAATTTTGGGTTTTGGATTTGAGATTTTGGATTACAATTCTTTACCAAAAACTGGTTTGAGGAATCTCGAACAATACTCCTTGGTACAGCATTTGATTAAATTCGTAGCGAATTAAATTTGGCAATACCCTCCAATGCCAATGCGTCGGTTGACAATGCCAATGCATCGGCTGACAATACCAATACGTCGGTTGACAATGCCAATACGTCGGCTTACATTAAAAACGAACGAACTCTTGAGTCCGTTGTTGAACGCAGTGTTCTAATTCAGCGTTGAGTGTTTGTAGCTATTTGTAAAGTTCTGACTCTTGGATAGCGATCGCAACCTGGGTTGCAAGTTGCTTGATCAACTCAACTTTCCAAGAATCCTATATGCAGGTGCGATCGCACTGATGGGATTTAATGAAGTTACAGAGAAGAGGCAAATTGCTTATGCTTTTCCAAAGTTGCGTTGTACTTTTTGTGGTCGGTGAATTGTTCCAGATGTGGCGGTTATTCGTTGGCAAAAAACTGAGTTTGACGATAACGGAGAACCTGTCGATGATCTACTAATTGCTCCGAATGGACAATTTAAATTATTTCTCCAGATCGGAGTATTAATTGGGTTAAAAGCAATATCTTAAATTGCCTAAAATATGGTTTTTGAGATAATCCTGTAATTGTTGGGTACGCAATTTGGTGGAATTTTCTCGACAACCAAAATAAATGGTTGGGGCAATACTTCCTCCCTCAGTTCTAGTTATTTCAAACTCACAACTGGTTTCTCTAAACTTAATCCATGCTACCTGTGAAGCAATTAATTTCTGTTTACTAAAGCTATCTAAGGTAGGTAGCAATTGTTGATAAACTTGATTCATTTTTTTATCTGTATTTTGATAAGACAACTTTATGCATTCATCAATTGCTATTTGAGTTTGAGGATTATTGCAGTTGAGATTTTGAACTAAGCGCATCTCCCGTAAATCAGGTATTGTGTCTGCTATTGTCATGGTGGGAGTACTTAAATTGCTGAGAGTTAGCATACTTGCTAAAACTAGTAATAATTGACGCATGGGAAAATTTTATTGTTCAAGTATAGACAAAAGATACCAAAATATACGTTAGCATTGGTATGTTTCGACGCAAAAGACTTCTTAAACTTCTTACAAAAGGGAAACCAGCCGCCAAAAGGAAGCCGAAATTTCACAAGGATGTTAGAAATAATTTGATATTTTAGTGATATAAGTCTAACTTTTATACTTTATGAATCGTTCCGCCTGTCTGATCTTTAATCCTGTTGCGGGTCAGGGCGACCCAGATACAGAGCTAGCAGAAATTCGGGCAATATTAGAGCCAGATATTGATCTAGATATTTATTTTACAACTGAAGAAATCGATGCTGATCAACTGGCATATCAAGCTATAGAGCGAGGGGTAGATGCAATCATTGCTTCCGGGGGGGATGGTACTCTCTCAATAGCGGCGGCGGCTGTAGTGGGAACTGATATCCCATTTGGGATCATTTCCAGAGGAACAGCGAACGCTTTTGCCACAGCTTTAGGAATTCCTGACACGATCGCAGGTGCGTGTCAGGCAATTTTGCAGGGAGCAACCACCCATGTAGACGTAGCCTATTGCAACGATCGACCAATGGTACTCTTGGCAGGTATTGGCTTTGAAGCTGAAACTGTAGAATTGGCAGACCGAGACGCCAAGAATCGCTTTGGGATGATGGCCTACGTTTTGGCAGGAATCCAGCAATTAAGAAACTTACATAACTTTGATGTTGAAATTGAAACTGAAGACAGGATAATTAAAACTAGTGCCTGTGCAGTAACGGTAGCAAATGCCGCACCTCCTACTTCAGTTTTGGCTCAAGGCCCAGCAGGTCTGATTTATGATGATGGGTTACTAGATTTAACGATTGTAGCTCCAGCTAACAAGGCAGGAGCGATCGCCGCCACGCTTCATCTATTTCAAACAGCTTCTACAGGTAACGCCGTAGATCGGGATGATATTGGTTTCCTACGAGCCAAACAATTTAAAATTACGACTAACCCACCACAAAAGGTTGTTTTAGATGGTGAAATAGTGGGCACAACACCTGTAGAAATTAAGTGTGTACCAGCAGGCTTGAGAATTTTTGTGCCATTAGTAGAAGAAGTTGAGCCTACCGAAAAACTAGAGGGACTCCCTAATCTGACTATTGAGATGAAAGACACAGCAGGAGAATGAGGGTATTGGGCATCCCTTCGACTGCGCTCAGGGCAAGTGGGCATGGGGCAGAGGGGAAAAATTTACTGCAATTTCCTCTGCTTGCTTCAATTGAAAACTCAGGAGTAGGTTGTATTGAAACTTGTATCTGATCCAGCGATCGCTAACAAAATTCGTAAAATGAATCAGCGGGTACGGTGGCAAGATCCGTTAATTGTAGAACGGGATATCGACCAAACTCGGCTGGTTTTAGAAGATGGTCAAACAGACAATTCTGAGTTCTCATTTTTAGTTGTCGGTGATAGTGGTTCCGGCAGTCACCGGGGACACAATCCCCAGCGACAGGTGGCTGAACTTATGCTGCCCCATCACAACGAATCCAGGTTTATGCTGCATACGGGGGATGTGATCTATTTAGTCGGGTCGAGTGAATATTACCAGCAAAATTTCATCCAGCCTTACCGAGAGTTTATCTTGGGCACAGAGCATCGCAAACGGATTGCTTATGACCAGATGGTTTTTAAGCTGCCCATTTTACCAGTGCCGGGAAATCACGATTACTATAACTTGCCGATTTTATTGAGTTTGGCATCTCTAACAACATTACCCATTCGTCACCTGTTGCGATCGCGGTTAGACCTAGATGTGGGCTTGCATGGCTCAGGATGCGGTGACGCTTACGCTAAGGCATTTCTCGACTATCTTCAGGCGTTTCAGCTTCCAGGAGAGTTAGCCAGCCACTTAGATCGGTACTACACAGCCAAGACAGATACAGGTCGTTGTCTTTCATATCAACCTGGGCACTTTACCCGCCTTCCCAATCGCTATTACACTTTTTGTTATGGCGGTATTGATTTCTTTGCTTTGGATTCTAATACATTTAACGATCCACCACCGCTACCGAAAACAAAAAAAGGTGATGCCGATCGCAAACTCTTAGAAAAACGCCGTGAAGATTTCGAGCAAGAAAAGCAGCAAATTATTGAAACTTCAGCCAAACTTCGCCCGGAAAACCCTAATGAAGCCGATCAATTAGACGACTTCCATGCCAAGCTGTCACAAATTGAAGAACTTATTGTTGATATCGATAAGCAACTAGCTACGAATAAAACAACGCTGACGGATATCGAACAACTGGAATGGCTCAAACAAAGATTAATTGAATCTTGGAATAATAGTGAAGTTCGGGGAAGGATAATTTATTTCCATCATCCACCTTATGTAACTGAGGCGACGAAGTGGCAACAAGCACAAACTCTAATTGTTCGCGATCGCCTGCGTGGCGTGCTGGATGCGGTAGCTAAAGAAATCGGTTCTTTAAATCAGGGTCGTCCTTTGGTCGATTTGGTATTAAACGGTCACGCCCACTGCTTGGAACACCTGGAAACAATGGATACGGGACACGCTGATTCTCATATCCACTGGATTGTTTGTGGGGGTAGCGGGTTTAGTTTGCGACGCCAACGGATTGAGGGAGCAGATTTGATGGAAAAGAATAGATTAGTGGCGCGATCGCATCTGTTCATCGGTCGCAACGGTCAAGGTTTTCAGAAGCGACGACCTTACTCAGGTTTACGTATTGACGTTAAAGGCGATGGACAGCCTAAGTTTATTGTCCGTCCTTTAGTTACCGAATGGTATCAGCGGCAATGGCATAATCGTGAACTTGAGCCACTGATTATTTAGTAATACTGCTGTATTAAGCTCGTAGAACCCCAAAGACGCTTTGTCTACCCCTTCAGAGTTTGTTTTGCCTGACAATAAATGTAGAGACGTTATATGTAATACAAATTTGAAAAAAGAATGCGACAAATAGACCATTTGTAGAGACGCGATTCATCGCGTCTTTACCCAAGGATGTATTGCAACCATTAATTGAATTGGTATAATATAGTATTTCGCTAATTAGTTATAATTACCGAATCTATGCGGAAAGCCCAAAAACCCTGCCCTCTGCGGTCTTAATGGTAAGTCTTTAACCGGACACAATATAAAAAAATTAGAGACGCAATAATTGCGTCTCTAGAAACCACTTATTTAGCCTTCTTAACGTGTAATTGCACCCAGCAAAAGAAGTTGTTAATTAAATTACTCCTGGGCCTCTACCGCGGCTGTCACCCTTATCTGTCAACTTACCTTCCTCGTCCTGATTAACTTCTCCAAGTTCTTCAACACGTTCTTCTTTATCTTCTGCCGCTTGTTGGCGTGCATCACCCGGTTCTTCGTAATACATTTCCGGTTCAACTGCATAGTTATTAGACAAACCTTCTTTGTCCACGGTATAGCCGTCAGTGGTGCGTATACTTTCTGAATCGGTTTGGTCATCCGTAAGTGCATCTGCCTCCCCTTCTTCTGTGGGCAGTGTTTTGTACTTATCTCCTTCTCTTTTCATTCTTGCGGCGGTTTCAGCAGGGATAATGCCGCGATCATAAGTATCGACTTCCGCTCTATCGGATGAATCTGTATCTCTCTTAACTGCTTCATTAGCCATAATTTATGTCCTCGTTAAAGAATCTATTAAATAACTTCAAAAACCAGATTAGGCTGTTTTTGATCTCTGAGCTACTATCTTGAGAAGTGACTTAAATTGAAAAATAATTTATCTTCTCTATCTTTTGATGTATCTAAAAGACTAAGATTGAGTCCGGTTAAATATTGTGAATTTTACATTGATTGGTAGAACAAGGGTTTTAGTTGAAGTCAACTAAAAGGGCAACTAGAAACAGCAACTCTATAAGGCTTTACCCAAGCCCGCAGAGGCGGACGAGAGTTTGTGTAGCCGCAAATTCTATTTGCCCGTGTAAATCCTAGTTTAATGGTTAGTAAATTTACTCGCCCACAAATTGGTTTTTCAGTAATTGAATTTCATCGGCTAATTCTTGGCGAGTTGAAGCCTTCAGTAGATAACGGAAAATAAACCAACTGGTGTAACTAATTCCTACTAACTCAAAAAGTGGTGATAGTAGTGGAATATCATGAATTGCAGCTAGTAATGCTAGTACTAGCCTAGCTGTAACAATCGCCACCAAAATTAAAGCAACAGTTATTAGAGGCTGCTTATAGTTCTGAAAAAATTCGCTTAGGTATTGGGGCAGTTGCTCTAAAAATTGAGAAATTTGTCTGCTAATTTGCTGCCATTGAGATTCCGGTTCAGGGGCTGGTGGTAACTTTGGCAAGTTTGCAGTATCAGTACCTTCAAGTGCTAGCTTACCTTGTGATAATGAAGCATTGATGGATTCACGTTGCTGTTGTTCGGTTTCCATAGTTTTTATGTTTGGTAACTACAAGACTTTGTATAACTGAACTGAGCATCAATTCAATAAATATAGTTATTAAGGTCGTCAGTTGTCAATTATGAGTGGTCAGTTAAACTTATTACTGACCACTTAGGTTTAGCAGGAGCATTGAAATCTCTTTATGCCTATCTGCTTAATTGGATTTATTAGTTAGTTGTTCTAATTAGTTGGTGCGGCAACTGTTGCTTTCACAACTACACTAGTGACACCTTTGATTTCCTTAGCTAATTTTTCAATTTTAGCCAACTCCTTCTGATTGGTCACAGTTCCAGCCACCGTAACAACACCACCATCTGCAGCATTAATTGTTAGTTGGCTCTTGGGGATATTAGCCTCCAATTTGGAGCGAACTTCACTTTCTAAGTCAGCTTTAGCTCTTTTTGTATCGCCACCAGTGGTATTATTGCGCTGTTCGCGGGCACGAATATCTTCATTTAGTTGTCTTCTACGAACTTCACTTTGGGCGTCTTTTTGAGAAGCTTCTGTTGTTTTTGCAGTCGGTGTTTGGGGAGCCGCATTAGGATTATTGGGTGCAGATTCACTTGTTTTAGAAGCGTTATCACAAGCAGCAA
>CAXUOL010000380.1:231-6709 GCA_964252435.1 uncultured Nostoc sp. | reverse complement strand
CATGCAGAGAGTAAAATTCTGAGCCTTCAACTACAAAATGATGCTTTTGGTACTGCAAGTACAGTGCCTGGAAACTAGCTAATACAACGTTAAATCCTTCTGTAACCGGAGCAGTTACACTGTGATCCAGCAACACCGGATTGTCATATACATGACCAAAATTCCGTAACAAAGTTTGCGTTTCAGACATTGTTCTCCTCGCTATTTAGCAATTATAGATTTTAACTGCTCATTCTTTACATATTAACATTTTCACAATAAGAGCAAGCCAATTTGCCATCACAAGATTTTGTATTTTTGTTTACTAAAATTCTTAAGTTTATTGTTTGCTGAATTATGGCACGCTCATCAAGTTGTGTATATTTCTCATTACTGTTGACATGAAAAGTTAAGTGTGTATATATCCCGAAGGGAGTGAGGGAGATGGAGGAGTAAATGCCTCCTTGCCCTGATAAGCTGTCGCGCCAGTTGCCTCATAATCTGTTAGGTAAAACCTGCAAACCCTCTCCTCTGCTCCTCTGCTCCTCTGCCGTCTCAATGTGCAAATTCAAAACACAACAGCTTACTCCTCATCATCCCCCCGATCTCCCTCATGGGATGATTGCAAGAATTTTATTTTTTTTCTAAAATTATTAATGAGAATTCTTTGCACTTAAGGTATGCTGGTTTTAAGATGTTAGACTACTAAGATTTTCAAAAAGCAGGGAGTTAAATGGTGGTAGTTACTGCAAGTTTGTTGCACTTTGAGGGCAATTCTCTTGAAATCGTATAGTTCTGAAATAGAAATAAACCACCTTGTAGAGGTGAATTGGGTAGACCGCTGGCAAGTCTATCAACGTCTAGAGGAGTTAGACATTCCCTGTAGTTGTGCGGCTAACCAGCCATTAAAAGTTGAAATTAGCAATCTGACTGCGGCTGTTCAACTTTGGAGTGTAGTACGGCGATTTACAGCCTCTCGTCAAGACCAGATTTGGATTCTTGAGTGTTGCTGGAAAAGTCGCTACCAACAGTTCTAATTTTTAGCTGCTGCTGAGAATTCTCGCTTAATAGCTTGTATTAATTAAAAAGAGGTTAAAAAATGGGTGCATCTCACAATATGGAAATATCAGAATTTTGCCTTGAGGGCAGATTTATAGATTTTGTTATTAAAGATGGCTATAAACTGAAAGGTTTACTGCTGGGTACTCATGAGGGTGAATGCTATGTTAAACTCGCTAAACATTTACGGGCTGCTTTTGATTTGCGGCTACCAGCAGGTACTTGGCTACAAGTTGTTGGTTATAAAGAATACGATATAAAAAAAGACAAAGTTACACTGAAAGCTGAACGTGTGATGGCGGCGCGTTCTGAAATAGCAACAATTCAAACCACCACTGCACCACAAGAACCCCCATCTATTGATAATGTCAAGGTAAAACCTGCTAAGGCTAAGGCTACGATTTTGGTGTGTCAAAAGTCTGATTGTATGAAACGCGGTGGTAAAGCAGTTTGTCAGGCGTTGGAGGCGGCTTTAAGCGATCGCGGTTTAGAAGACCAAGTTACAATCAAGGGCACTGGTTGTATGAAGAACTGTAAAGCTGGGCCGAATTTAGTTATGCCAGACAAAACACGCCATAGTCGAATTCAAGCTGCACAAGTTCCCGCCTTGATGAATCAGCATTTTGGCGATAAGAATTTAGAAGCACAGCCTGAGAATTTAAGGGAAATTGCGATATATAATGGCAAACTTTGGGGGAATAATTCATAAAATCTTGACATTTTAATGAGAAAGCTTAATAATATCTTCTCAAGTGTGTTCCGTTAATACTCGGCCCTAAGTCCGCTAGAAGTTTGCAATAAAATCAAAAAACTGGCTTTAATTAAGGCCAGTTTTTTGAATGAAGAGGATTTTTATTGAGTAATTTTTAACTGGGATGCTCCCATAATTTGGAAAGGTTCAAGGGAATGTGGTTGATTGATGAATACGTAGACGCACTGAGGCTTGGTGTTAGACATCGCTTACAGTGGAAGCGTCAATCATCAATGACTTAAAAACAAATGCCACATAACCTTCAGTGGATATACATCGTTTTTTTGACATTTTCTACAATAGTCATGATTTTTCTATCCCGTCATGACTGGAATTGTCTCGCTAAACTCTACAGCACCCAAGAAGCGCCGCCACTAAACTTCTCCCGAATGAGAAGCGGTTCTGTAGGTTTAGTGTATTACAAAGGAACTTTAAACGTTGGTACAAATTCTCAAGGGATTTATTTGAGTATTTTCCCGTTGTTTAGCTTTGGACTTACGCCGTTGTTGATTCCCTGGAGTGCTATTAGGAAAATTGAACCTGCTAACCAACTTTTTATTGAGCGTTTTCGTTTGTATCTTGGTTCTCCAAAAGTCAAGCTGGTTTTAAGCAAAGATATTTTGGAACCAGCTAAAGAATTTTTAGCCGCACAGGGATTTGAGTGGATTTAGATAAATGCCGTTTTTACCTGGCCGATCATCTAATATATAAAATTCCTCGTAATCATTTTTAAATTGGTATTAGAACTGCAAAACAGCATTGATTCGTAAGTTGATATCTTTAATTAATTGTTCTCTTTCGTCTGTTGATTTCATTGTTGTTCGTTCAAGCGTGGTTTTACTTTTTGTGCTACCTTCTCTAGTTTCGCCTAAAAGCACATTTCCTTTCACTATCATTTACTAAAATATTTTGGGATTATGGTTCAAACAATACAGGCTAAAGAAATTACCCTGCTTGAGTTAGAGAACAGCTTTGGACTACAATTGATTGAGGATGACCAATTTTTTAGAGAGTGGCAAGATAACTTACCAGAAATAACCAACACGGAAAAACAACAACTCGACCGAGTTAAGGCCAGTTATGCCAATTTACTCAAATATCCTCCTCTGTTAGAAAACACCGTCAAGATGGTGGTGCTGTCTCCCTTGCTAGATTTAGCAGACTTTTATTTATCGCCGTTTCATGTCAAATCTGAAAAGTCTGTAGAAGTTTCTGCTGATGATGAAGGCGTAACGGTCAAAGGACAGATTGATGTCTTAATTTTATTTGAACAGCTAGTAGTAATAGTCATAGAGTCCAAACAAGCAGCTTTTTCTGTAGAAGTTGGTAAAGCACAGCTGCTAGCTTATATGCTGGCATTATCTAACACGGATAAACCAATATACGGATTAATTACCAATGGCGGTAGCTTTATTTTCGTGAAGTTGGTTAAACAAGATACACCAAAGTATGCCTGGTCTCGCTTATTCTACATCTTTAATCCAGGGAATGAGTTGTATACGGTTTTGCGTGTATTGAAGCGTCTGGGTAAATTGGCAACAAAAACTAATTCGTAATTCGTAATACCTCGACTTCGCTCGGCACAAGTTCGTAATTTGTAATTATTGGTGGAACAGTACACCAAAATCTGCGATTTGGTGGTCTTAAATTAGTTTGGGTATAAATCCCCAAGTTATTCAATTAGAAATTACGAATTATTTTAAACAACGTCAGTTAAAGAAGACTGCAACAACTGTCGCATAGATGTAGCCTGCACATGGTCAGGGAACACGGTTAAAAAATCATTTAGGTCTTGGATAGCTTTACGAATAGATTCTGAGGAAGCAGCTTGAGATAAAACATGGCGATATAACCGCTCTGCTGGTTGAGTATATTGAGCAGCTAAATAGTAAAGGGCTAAGTTAAAGGTATTACGCCAGTCTTTAGCATCTTTTTCGTAATGCTGTTTAGCAAGCTTGATGGCAAGTGCTAGGTCAGCCCATGCTTTATCTGGTTGGTTAAGGGCTTGGTAGGCTAAAGCGCGATTATATAAATACCAATCATCATTAGATTTTAAGTTGATAGCATGGCTGAAATCTGCAAGAGCTTCGTTGTACCCCTGAAGTATCAGGTAAATAGAACCCCGCTTGAACAATGACCAGTTGTCTTTGGAATCAAGTTCAATCGCACGGTCTAAGTCTTGCAGTGCTTCACTATAGCGCTGCATTTGGCGGTAAGTATCACCCCGACGTGCCAGTACCCATTGGTAATTTGGATTAAGTACAATGGCGTGGTTTAAATCTTGCGGTGTTTCACTATAGCGCTGCATTTGGCGGTAAATAAAACCTCTAAATCCCGTGGTTGATGCCCATTGGAAATTGGCATCAAGTTCAATTGCACGGTTAAAATCTTGCAGTGCCTCACTATAGCGTTGCATATAGCGGTAAGTATCACCTCTACTGGCGATTGCCCATTGATAATTCGGGTCAAGTTTAATGGCGCGGTTTAAGTCTTGGAGTGATTCAAGATAACGCTGCATATAGCAGTAAGTGACACCTCGATGTGCCAGTGTCCATTGGTCATTGGGGTCAAGTTCAATAGCCCGGTTACAGTCTTGCAATGCTTCATCATAACGGTACATCCGACGGTAAGTAATACCCCGATTGGCGATCGCCCATTGATAATTTGGGTTAAGCTCAATAACACGGTTAAAGTCTAGTAGTGCTTCGGGGTAGCGCTGCATTTGGCAGTAAGTCATCCCTCGAACTGTTAAATACTCAACTTCTTCAGGCGCTAACTTTATAGCCTCGGTTAAATCTTCCAGAGCTTTTGAGTATTGATTAGATTGGGAGTAAATATAACTACGCCAATCTAAAGCTACTGCACGCCACTTGACCTCAAGATTAGCATTGCTCAAAAAAGTTGTAAGCATTTCAGCCGGAACTTCATAGCGTTTTTCTTCATAAGCTTTTAATCCATTCGCTAATTGCTCACCCCAACGCTGAACTTCAGTGGAATCGACATCTTTACCAGCCTGAAACATTACTTCTGCATATTGTTGGGCAAAAGTGCGTTGATTTTTGAGTGCAGCCAGAAATTCGTTGAGAGATACAGATAAATTCCTTTGTGGTGACTGACATAAGTTGTGATACAACACGTTTAATGTGTGACTTTGCCAGCTAGGATCGCGCTGTTTATTCTCTTCGTCCAATTGCAGATCATTCCGCACGCTGTCATAATATTCTGCCAACTTACCATGTATGTCAGCCCAACCTTGCGGCGATGAAAGGCGCTTGTGGCGTAACATTTGGGTTTTCACAACATCATGATAAGCCCAGCCATCGGTACGTTCATTGACAAAGGATGTTTCTTTTAGCCAAGTGAATACCTCATCAGCTTCTTCTTCTCCTCTCAACTGAGCTATAACATCTTGATTTAAACACCGAGGAATAGCAGCATCGAGAGCAACTTGTCGCCGCTTGGGGTCATCAATCCATTTTAAAAAGCGTTCTACAGCACTGCTGCTAGGCTCAATTACCTGGTTAGGGTCATTGGGATGAGCATCTGCTAACATTCCTACTAGCAGGGGTAAGTTTCCAGAAAGGCGCAAAATCACTTCAATAATGCGATTGTCTGTAATGCCTTTGCGAGTTAGATATTGTTGGGCTTCTTCTTCTGTAAAGGGTTCCAGAGGGAAACGAACTATTAACCCCTCGTAAGGTGCCCAATGATTTTTATCTAATTCATGCCGACCGGCGATCGCTATCAATATATTGAGAGATACTTCACCGTGGCGACCCTTCAAAATTTCTCGTAGCCAGTTATCTAGGAATTCCCCAGTGCGTTCATAGGTATCAAAAAACAAAACAATAGCAGTTTCTTTAGCAATTTTAAAAATATCTTGCAAAAATAGTGGGGTCAGCACTTCTACAGGTTCTTGAACTAAGCGCACCTCATCTTTATTTGTGATTTTCTTTGCAACATAAGATGCCCATTCTCCGGCTTGGGTAGCAAAAGCATCCTCATCTACAAAGTCAAATACAGCACCGCCAACGGGAACTCGACGCGCCAGACGCACACCAGTTTTAACTACAGTTTTGCCTACAAAAGCCGAAAAACCTTGAGGAGCTTCTGGATCAGTTTCTAATTCTTGGCGCTTTTGACGGTAAACTTTGTAGCGTTCTGTAAACTGCGTTAGTTTATGACCTTGCCGTTCTAACTCTTCTGCTAGACGACCCATGACTTCTGGTATAGTTTTTTCAGCTTCATCAATGTAAGCCGAAATGATTTTTGCTTCGTCAGCAATTTTACGAAACTGTCGCAGTAGGGTACTTTTTCCAACTCCGCCTTGACCCCAAACGTTATACAAAAAACGACGGCGATCGTCTTCTGGGGGTAATGTTAGATTTTGGCGAAATTGGTTTACTTGGTCTTCACGACCCACAAAACCTGATTGCTGACGCTGCTTAAGAATATCTTGTAGACTCTTGGGCTTGTTTTGCGGGTTCATTACCAGATTCAATTTTGAGATGCTAATGCTTACAGAATAACTACTAAATATACAAGGTGTATTTCGGAATTTATCAAACTTTTTCTAGGTAATTTTTATGCGTTGACCTTCTGAGGCTCAACTTTGACCTTTTGAGACTCGACGTAGACCTTATGAGGCACAACATTGACCTGGAGAATCTAAAACTTGAGATAATACAC